>CAIWGR010000062.1 GCA_903912275.1 uncultured delta proteobacterium | reverse complement strand
CCGTTGGTGGAGCGGCCGAAGTATTGGTTTGCGGCGAAGCGTTACGGCTGGGGCTGGGGTCTTCCGCTCTGCTGGCAGGGCTGGGTGGTGATGGGCCTGTGGCTGGCTGTTCTGGTGCCGCTTGTGCTCCTGATGGAGGAGCCGACGCGCAGTGTCGCCGTGCTGTTGGAGTCGGTTGTGCTGGTAGCAATCTGCTGGTGGAAGGGCGAACCTCCGCGCTGGCGCTGGGGCGGTGACTAGCGCCACGGGCGAATCTGCGGAGGGGGTAGGACAGGGATGTCTGCCAGCGGAGCGAGCGTTGGCGTTTCTGTTTGCGGGGGTGGCAAGCGTGTGCAACCTTGCGACCGCGGCCGAGCTCATAGCGTCGGTCACGGGGGCGCAGTCTGCAGAGGGGTTTCATGGGCATTGAGATCAA
The DNA here is from genome assembly GCA_903912275.1 of uncultured delta proteobacterium. Classification (GTDB taxonomy): domain Bacteria; phylum Myxococcota_A; class Bradymonadia; order REDH01; family REDH01; genus CAIWGR01. The sequence continues at coordinate 2,013 of CAIWGR010000062.1, read as the reverse complement.
AGTTGCGACGCGGCTGGAGCCGCTGTTGGAGGCGCTTGCGCAAGACCTGTCGTCGTTGCGCGGCGCCGATCCGCTGAAGCAGCCGGTGGTGGTTGTGGGCACGCGGGGGATGGAGCGCTGGGTGCTGGAGAGCATCGCGCGGAAGCGCGGCTCGGTGGCCCATGTGGAGATGGTCTTTCCCGAGAAGCTGATGCAGATGATCGCGCTTCCGAAGTCGGGTCTCGATGGGTCTGCAGGCGGGCGGCGTGCTACCTGGAAGCGTGAGCGGCTCCGTTGGGAGGTGCTGCAGGAGCTGCGGTCGCCCTCTGCAGAGGCAGACTATGGCGCGCTGCTGAAGCTGCTGGCGCGTGGCGTAGGCGGCAGTGGTTCGGAGGTTGGCCGGAACTGGGTTGCGATGGCGACGCGGCTGGCTGATGGCATGGAGCGGATGGTTTACTACCGGCCGAGTTGGGTCGCGGAGTTCCGAGCCGGTCGGGTACCTGCGGAGCTTGCTGACTGGCGTCGTGAGCGTGAGGAGGGAGATGCGGTGGGCGGCTGGGCGATGGCCTACGCTATGCTGGTCAAGCGGTTGCTCTCGCGTCGCGGGCCGCTGGTGCAGGAGTGGATTGAAGAGGCTTCGCGGAGCGGTAACCCGGTGGCGCTGTCTCGCTTTGGCATGACGAAGTGTTCGGTGCATCTGTTTGCGAACTCTGCGCCGTCACCGATCATGTTGCGGGCCCTTCGGGCCATCTCGCAGACGAAGCCGGTGGTGGTCTATGTGCTGGAGCCGACAGAGGCCTTCCTGGACCCCAAGCAGGTGCGGCGGAAGGGGTTCTCGCGGGTGGTGAACGAGGAGCAATACTCGCACCCGATGCTGTTCGGCGGCGGCCAGCAGACGCTGGAGTTGCGGGCCCTGCTCGAGCAGGAGTTCGGTGATGCGCCGGAGCAGCGTGAGCCGGAGGTTCCGGAGCTGCTGGAGGAGGAGGGGGCATCGTTGCTTCGCCTTGTTCAGGAGCGGCTGGCACAGGCGATTCCGCGCGGTGAACATGGGTTCGCAGCGCCGCAGTCGGAGCAGGCCCGCCTGGCCAAGGATGAGAGCATTCTGGTTCTCAAGACGGTGGATGACCGGCGTCAGGTAGAGGTGCTGCGCGACGAACTGCTGGCGCTCTTTGCCAAGGGTGGCGTTGCCCCCGATGAGGTTGTGGTGATGAGCCCGCGGCTGGCCGATTTTGCGCCGCTGATCCGGCAGCTGTTTGCGGGCGTGGGGCTGGCGCCGGGCGCTGCGAGCCTGCCGACGATTCCCTATGTGATGGTGTCGGATGCGGGCGGAGAGCAGCGCCCGATTGCGGCTGCGCTGAGCCTGCTTCTGGAGGCTGCGACGGGCCGGTTCGATGCGACCTTCTGTCATCGGTGGCTGACGCTCGGCGCGGTGATGGAGGCATGGGGTTTGCCGGATGACATCTCGGAGTTGGCGACGGGATGGTTTGCGGCATCGAATGCCCGCTGGGGCCTCGACGAGGACGACCGGCAGGCGCGTGTTGACAACATCGGCGGCCGGATGGGCATGGAGGCTGGCATCGAGCGGATGGCGCTGGGCCTGCTGACGGGAGAGCGACCCGAGGCTCTGACGGAGCGGGCGCCGGCCGAGGTGGCGGGCGGGGTTCAGACACGGGATCTGGCAGCGGCGGTGCGGTCGCTGGATGCTGTGGCGAGCGCCGTACGGGTCTTTCGAGATGGCCATACCGGCAGGCCTGTGTCGGCCTGGGTGGAGTCTGTGCGCGGCTGGCTCGGCGGTTGGTTCGCAGCCAAGAAGTTCAACGAAGAGCGTTACGCCGTGGAGCGGGTCATGGACGCGCTGGCAGAGCAGTCGACGGAGGCAGCGGGAGTGGAGATCAGTGCGGCGGCCTTCGCGGAGGTGCTGCAGGCCGAGCTTGATCAGGTGCGGAACACGGAGCGGAAGCAGGGGGCGGGTGTGACCTTCTGTTCGCTGGTTCCGATGCGGGCGATTCCCTTCAAGGTGGTGGTGCTGATGGG
>CAIWGR010000061.1 GCA_903912275.1 uncultured delta proteobacterium | reverse complement strand
TCCAGCAGCGCCACCATCGGTTTCGAGGCCAAACTCTGGCTCACCGCCGACAAGCTCCGCAACAACATGGATGCGTCGGAGTACAAGCATGTGGTCCTCGGACTCATCTTCCTCAAGTACATCTCCGACACCTTCGAGGAGCACCGCGCCAAGCTGCTCGCGGGCGAGGGTGACTACGCCGGCGCCAACGCCGAAGACCCCGACGAGTACAAGGCCGAAAACATCTTCTGGGTGCCCGCAGAGGCCCGCTGGTCCCACCTCCAGGCGGCCGCCAAGCTGCCCACCATCGGCAAACTGGTAGACGACGCCATGGTCGCCATTGAGCGCGACAACCAGCGCCTCAAGGGCGTGCTGCCCAAAGACTACGCCCGCCCCGCGCTCGACAAGCACCGGCTCGGCGAGCTCATCGACGTGATCGCCACCATCGAGCTCACCGCCGCCAGCGAGGGCGAGAAGACCCACCGCTCCGTCGACCTGCTCGGCCGCGTCTACGAATACTTCCTCACCCGCTTCGCCAGCGCCGAGGGCAAGAATGGCGGACAGTTCTACACCCCCTCCTGCGTCGTCCGGCTGCTCGTCGAGATGCTCGCCCCCTACAAGGGCCGCATCTACGACCCCGCCTGCGGCTCCGGCGGCATGTTTGTGCAGTCCGAGAAGTTCGTCGAATCGCACGGCGGCCGCCTCGGCGACATCTCCGTCTACGGCCAGGAGAGCAACGCCACCACCCGGCGCCTCGCCATCATGAACCTCGCCATCCGCGGCATCGAGGCCGACATCGGCAAGGAGCACGCCGACACCTTCCGCAATGTGCAGCACCCCGACCTCCGCGCCGACTATGTGCTCGCCAACCCGCCCTTCAACGACTCCGACTGGTACCGCAAAGACGACGATGTGCGGTGGAAGTTTGGCGTGCCGCCCAAGGGCAACGCCAACTTCGCCTGGGTACAGCACTTCATCCACCACCTCGCGCCGCAGGGCATGGCCGGCGTCGTGCTCGCCAATGGCAGCATGAGTTCCAACCAGAGCGGCGAAGGCGACATCCGTCGCGCCCTCATCGAGGCCGACCTCGTGGACTGTATGGTCGCGCTCCCCGGCCAGCTCTTCTACAGCACGCAGATCCCCGTCTGCCTCTGGTTCCTCACCCGGAGCAAAGCGGCCGACAGCAAGCGGGGCTTCCGCGACCGCCGCAAGCAGACCCTCTTCATCGATGCCCGCAAGCTCGGCAGCCTCACAGACCGGGTCCACCGCGAACTCACCGAGGCCGATCTGGAGAAGGTCACGACCGCCTACCACGCCTGGCGTTCGGCGTCGGGTTCGGCGACCTATGAAGACCTCGCCGGCTTCTGCAAATCGGCCACCACGGCCGAGATTGCGGCACACGGCCATGTGCTCACGCCGGGCCGGTATGTGGGCGCCGAAGAGGTCGCAGACGACGGCGACCCCTTCGAGGAGAAGATGCCGCGCCTCGTAGCCGAACTGGCAGGCCAGTTCGCGGAATCCGACAAACTCGAAGCCGCCATCCGCGCCAACCTGAAAGGACTTGGCTATGCCCTCTGACCTCATCCCCTCGGACTACCCGGCTTGGCTCACGCAGCTCAAGACCCGCATCCATCAGGCGCAACAACGGGCCACGCTCTCGGTCAATCGCGAGCTCATCGCGCTCTACTGGCAGCTTGGAAAAGACATCCTCTCCCGGCAGGCCGAGCAAGGCTGGGGAGCCAAAGTCATCGAGCGCCTTTCCCGCGAC
>CAIWGR010000060.1 GCA_903912275.1 uncultured delta proteobacterium | reverse complement strand
CTCCGCATAGTTGTGCGGCGCCGAGACGATGTTCGTGACCTCGGCGCCAATCGCGCTCCGGCTCGGCACCACGATGCCGAACGAGGGGTCGCCCGCGGGGATGGCCGGCTCCACCATGATGAGGTGCTCGAACGGCGCGCCGGACTCGGCAGCGCGGATGGCTGCCACCGCGTCGTGCAGGAGGCTGTTGTAGAGCGGGCCGAGCAGCGCTGCGGGGCGCGACACCTCAGGCTCATTGATCACGTCGTAGCCAGCCACCTCGGGCCGGCCGGCGAAGCGTGTTGCGACGGCGCTCCAGGTTGCGATGAACCGGTCGCGAATGCCCTCGCGATTGTCGTAGAAGGCGTTCCAGGCGTTGCGGACGGCGGGCGAAGAGTTGCGGTCGCCCGTGATGCAGGTGGAGGCGCCATCGGTGAAGACGGCCCAGGCCGGTGCGCCATCCCAGCCCTTCGCAGGCGAGCTCCCCTCGGGGCAGACCTCGCCCTCCGGCGTGAAGATGAAGGCGGAGTAGGCATCCTGGTGCATGTCGATGACGGTGTATATGCCGCGCGATGCAGCCTTCCGGACGTAGCCGTCGATGCGGTCGAGATAGGCCTCGCTCACCTCGCCCCGCACCGGTTCGAGCTGCGACCAGTGGACCACGAGCCGGATGACCGAGATGCCCGAAGCTGCCATCTCGTCCCAGTCTGCATCGGTCGTCTCGATGGTCGGAGGACTGCCGGCGACACCCTGCCAGTATTCGCCGAGCGAGGTGATGTTGACGCCGCGGATGAGGGTGTCGCGTCCGCGGTCGTCGATGATGCGGCGGTCTTCGGAGGCCTGCAGCGGGCGGAGCGCGAAGGGCCAGGTTGTCTCGGGCTCGTAGGGCAGCCCCATGCCGGAGGAGCCCTCCGCGTCGCCTGCGCCGTCACCCGAATCCGCGCTGCCGTCGGCCTCCGCGGTATCACCGGAGCCGGCCGTGTCGGTTTCAGAGAGCTTCGAGGCGTGGTCTGAGCAGCCGGCCGCAAACAGCAGCGCGAGGAGGGTGATGGGGCGGAGGAGGGCATGCATGGGTCGAGTCTCCGTTGGAATGGCGCCATGATAGGTTCACCCATGGCGGTGAGGGAAGCGCAGGCAGCCATAGCCTTCTTGCTCTCCGCCATGCCGCGATCTAGGCGCCCCCTGTTGTCCCGAAATCCAACCATCGTCGGAGTCGCCATGTCTCGCCGTACCGCTGCCCTTCTTGCCTCGCTCTGCCTCCTTGCCACGCTTCCCGCCGCTGCACGCGCCGGCGAAGACTGCTGCCCGAAAGAGGGTGAGGCCGCCGCAGAACCTGCCGTCTCCACACCCGACGAAGTGAAGGCCGCCCTTGCCGACAAGAAGGTCACGCCGGTCGATGCCAACGGCCCCGAGACCCGCGCCGCCTTCGGCACGCTCCCCGGCGCACTCCTCCTCGGCGACGCTGGCGTCACCGCCGACCTGCTCGGCGCCGACAAGTCCCGCGCCCTGGTCTTCTACTGCAGCAGCGAGCGTTGCAGCGCCGCCCCCGGTGCCGCGAAGGAGGCCATGGCGCTCGGCTACACCGAGGTCCGCGTCATGAAGGCGGGCATCAAGGGCTGGGTCGCCGCCGGCTTCGAGGTCTCGAAGTAGCATCCGAAACGCCGGCCTCTGTTTCGTGCGCAACGCCGCCTGGTGCCTATCCTGCCGTCTCCCGCCGTAGCGGGAAGAGGGCGGGGAGCCGGGAGGGGAAGCGATGCGGAGCGGAGCGTGGAGAGCGGGTTGGGCAGCGGCAATTGTGTGCAGTTCTTGGAGTGCTCTGGCCGCGGCAGAGGCGCCCTGTTCAGACTGCGAGGAGCAGACCGCCATCGTCTATCGGGATGGCAAAGGCATCACGCCCATCGCGGAGCTCTGGCGGGGTTGGGGCGGCCAGTGGGAGCGTCAGTATGAACTCGGCCGCGTGCCGCTCCTGGTCGATGGCGCCGTATGGGAAGTGACGAGCCGACCGGTCGGCGTCCCTTGGCTCGATTGCTCCTGCGTGAGCGAGGCCGCGGGTCGCGACGACTACGATGCCGATGACCGCTGCACCAAGACCCGAACCATCGACTGGCCTGTGGCCGTGGGGCCGCTGCCCGGGCAAGAGGTTTCGCTCGCGACCAAGCCCGGAGACTGCGGCGGCGAAGGGGGCTCCTACGCGCCGCAGTTGACCTACCTCGGCATCTTCGATGGGTTGGTCGCCCTCTCCGCGCGAGGAAGCGGCAACGGCTGTGGTGCACATGCGACCGAGTGGGTCACCTTTGAGGCAACCGAACTACCGGCGGGCGGTCAGAAGCCGCTCTGGGATGAGCGTGAGGGCGCACGTATCGCGGAGGCCGGTCAGCAGGCGGCGGTGGCGAAGTTCATCGAACAGTACGATGAACGCTCGGCCGAGGACATGAACGCGCTGCGCCTTGTGCCGATGGACCTCCGTGCGATGTCGGCTCGCTGGAATCAAGGCTACCTTCAGCCTTCCTGGCTGCTCAGTCGCGAGGCCTGCTTTGCCTGCAGCAACGGGCTCTGGAACAGCTACACGGAGGCTGTCTGGGTCACATCCGAGGCGCCGCTCCCAGCCCGCCTCGCCCCCTATGCGATGCTGGCACCCGCGCTCCGGTCGCTCGCTGCGCTGGTGCCCGATGCGATTGGGTTTGCGCTGCTGCCGGGGATGTCGCTCGACGCGGAGCTCCTGCGCCCGAAGGCGGCCGCGCAGAAGCAGGACCGCTAGCGAGGTCGTTGCGCTCGCTACGGGCAGCCGCAGCCCGCGCCTCCGGGCAGCTGCAGTTGGCTGACGAACACCGACCGAGTGAAACCGCGAGGTTGTAGTAGCCGCGGTACTCATCG
>CAIWGR010000059.1 GCA_903912275.1 uncultured delta proteobacterium | reverse complement strand
GAAGCTGGGCGGTTCAGGTAGCTGGCGAAGGAAGGGGGCGCTGCGGCGCCCCCGGCCCCTACCAGTCGAAGCGGACCGTCGCGCCTGCGGGCGAGACCCGCAGCGAGGCGTGTGCTGTGTCGTCCTTGTCCATCCAGTCGAGGAGGAGGAAGGTGCCGCCCGTGCCGAGCGCTGCAGCGCCGAATCCGTAGAGCACGGCGAGCGGGAGTTTGGCGTCGTCGATCTTGGCGGCGAGCGTGGTGACGGCGTCGCGGTCGCAGCCTACGGGGTCTGCGGTGCAGGCGGCGTAGGCGTCGTCGTAGTCGCTTCGGGTGGTGGCACCGGAGGCGTTGTAGACGATGCCGCCAACCACCGAGGCTGCGCCTGCCGAGAGCAGCGAGTAGCCCCAGGTGCGCATGGGTCGGGCCGGCTTGGGCGGCGCCTCTGCGATGGGCTTGCTCGTGTCGACGCAGCTGTTCACGACTGACGCGATGGCTGTGGTCTGGTCGGCGTCGAGCGCCGCCGCGGGCAGGTTGCTCCGCTTGCCGAACCAGCCGCGCGCCTTGATGCACTCTCCGCCCTCGGCGGCGAAGTAGGCCAGCTCACCAACGACGCCTGCGTAGACCTGTTCGAGCGTGGCGCGGTCGTCGCCCACCCAGGTGGTGTCTTCGAGCCAGCTCTCGTGGAGCATGGCGCACTCCCACCGGCTCGTGATGACGGCAGCCTTCTTCGCGGCGGCCTCGGTCCTGTCTGCGGTGAGGAGCGCCTGATCGGCCGCATCCATCTTGGCGTTGCAGGCGTTGTAGGCCTCTTCGGAAAAGGGGACCCCCTTTGCGCTCGCGGCGACAGGGAGGCCGGCGAGGCCGAGAGCAAGGATGGCAGACAGTTGCGTGAGGTGTGCCATGACAGAGCCGTGAGGCGGAGGGGAGAGGTGCAATCGGGTAGGAGACAACGCTACTTTCTCGGGGCGAGCGGTGGCAAGCGGAACCTCCGCATGATAGCCTGTCGCCAGGCCTTCCGATCGGGTTCGCAGCCATGGCAGAGCGCGTTGAGACAGAGTCCGTTGCGGTGGGCGGCGACACACGCGCCTTCCCTGTTGGCGTGGAGACTGTGATCGGTGGGCGCTACCGTCTGCTGCGGAAGCTGGGCGAGGGCGGCTTCGCCTATGTCTTCGAGGCCAGCCACGTGGAACTGCCGGACCTGCACTATGCGATCAAGGTGCTGCGCGGCGAGCATGCGGGCGAGGCAGAGGTCATCCGGAAGTTCCGTCACGAGGCGGTGCTGCTGAGCGGGCTGAAGTGCCCGCAGACAGTGCGGGTGGTGGACTTTGGCATCACCGGTGAGGGCTCACCCTTCTTCGTCATGGAGTTCGTGAAGGGGGTGACGCTCGAGACGCTCTTGGCGCGGGCGAAGCGGCTCCGTCCGACCGATGTTGCCCGGCTGACGATGGATGTGCTGGAGTCGCTCGACGAGGCCCACAACGCCCGCATCGTGCACCGCGACATCAAGCCGGCAAACATCCTTGTGGTGCCCGGTTTTGCGGGTGGCCATCCGCGCGCGAAGGTGCTCGATTTCGGCATCGCGAAGGTGCTTGCAGGGCAGGGCGAAGGGGCCGCTGCGGCCAACCAGACCGTTGGCGACTTTGTCTTCTGCACGCCGCTCTACGCGCCGGCAGAGGTGCTGCGTCGCGACCCCAAGCCGCAGTCCGATCTCTACTCGCTCGGCCATGTGATGGCAGAGCTGCTCGACGGGCAGGCTCCCTTCGTCGCCGATGTGCCAGTGATGAGCGCCTATCGTCACCTGTCGGGCGAGGCGATCGCGCTCGGGCCGCACTCGGAGGCGAGCGGGCTGGCGGCGATCATCCGCAAGGCGACGGCGCACAAGGTAGAGGACCGCTATGAAACCGCAGCAGAGATGATCGTGGCGCTGCGAGAGGTGACCCAGAAGCTCACCGCGGCAGCCGGCAGCGAGGGCGCGCTCGCTGTTGAGATTGATGAGCGGGCGATGGGTGAGAGCGCGGAGCAGCTCGGCGCGCCGGAGATCGACACCAGCCTCCCGGCGCAGACCGACGCCTTCCCGCAGGGCGGCATGACGGGGGCCAATCCGGCCAACCACACGCCCACGCTTGGGCTTGGCGGCGAGACGGTTGCCCATGCGAAGGTGCCGGCCTCCTTCCGCCCCGCGGAGCAACCATCCGCCGCAGCTTCAGCACCTCGCGCCGCGTCCGCCCCTGCCTCCGCGGCGGAGCCGTCGGGCCCGGCAACCGCGGCCGTTGTGGGGCAGATGCAGACGAAGAACCGGCAACTTCAGCTGGTGGCCGGGGCTGTGGTGGCAGCGGTGGTCGCGGCGGCAGGCGCGCTTGCGTGGATTGTCACACGGAGCGAGCCGTCGGCCGTGCCGGTGCCTGCAGCTGCGCCTGAGGCTGTTCCCGCTCCTGCAGCCGTGGCTGCTCCGGCCACTGTCGCGCCAGTCGCCGCACCGCAGGCAGTTGCCCCCGTCGAGGGCTCCGCTGCACCTCTGGCTGTGCCGACGCCGGAGCTGCCCAAGGCCGCCTCCGCAGAGGCCACGCGGCGCAAGCCCGCGAAGGTCTCGGCCTCACCTGCTGCCGCTCAGCCCGCGCCCACGCCCGCTCCTACCCCCGCGCCACCTGAGCCAAAGGCTGAGCCGAAGCCCGAGCCGAAGCCCGAGCCCGTGGTAGCTCCCAAGCCTGCGGAGCCCGCGCCTGCGCCGAAGCCGCGCATTCGCGGTCGCGACTCCATCTTCATTCCCACCGCGCCGAAGTAGCGGTCAGGCGCGGCTGCGCAGCAGCGGCTGCGGTTCCGCAGTTGACCGGGCGAACTCCGCGGGGTCGGGCCATCCGTCAGCCTCATCCAGCAGGGGTGGCGGCGGTTCGGCTGCTGCGGAGGGTACCTCCGGCGTTGCGACGAAGACCCGGTTCCTGCCCGCATGTTTGGCGCGGTAGAGGGCGCCGTCGGCCGACTCGACGAGGCGGTTGGCGCGGCTCTCGTCGGGGAAGGCTGCGATGCCACAGGAGTAGGTCACAAAGATAGGCCGACCCTCGTACATGTGACGCACGCGCGAGAAGCCATCGCGGATCTCGTCGAGCACCCGCTGCGCCACCGAGGCCGGTGTGTCGGGCATGACGACGGCAAACTCCTCGCCGCCCCAGCGTCCAACGAAGTCGGTGCGCCGGAGCCGCTGTCGGAGCATGAGCGAGAGGCTGCGGAGGACCCGGTCGCCGAAGGCGTGGCCGTAGGTGTCGTTGATTTTCTTGAAGCCATCCAAGTCGATCATGGCGACGGAGCAGGGGGCGTTGCGCCGCTGCGCGCGAAAGACCTCAACCTCGAGCTGGTTCTCGATGCGGCTGTGGTTGAGCAGGCCGGTGAGGCCGTCCTTCTCCATGTAGGAGCGCAGGACGCGGGCCCGGTCGGCGCGTGCTGCGATGGCGGAGGAGATGCGCTTGATCGAGAGGTCGCCGCTGAGGAAGTCGTCGGCACCGACGCGGATGGCGGCCGTCTGGCGCACCTCGTTCACCTCGTCCGAGAGGAAGAGGATGGGGATGCCGACGAACTGGTCGTCCTGGCGCAGCATGGAGGCGAGCTCCATGCCGGTGCAGTTGCGGTAGCGGGTCTCCAGCACGATGACCTCGGGTTGGAACTCGGCGATCGGGTCGAGGAGTTCCGACGATTCGTCGACGAGCGAGACGAGCATGTTGAGCTGTCCGAGGCCGAGCGCGACCTCGCGGGCCCGGGTGCCGAGCTCGCTGACGAGCATGACCCGGTAGGGTGCCTTTGGGCCGTCGAAGGTGAGGTTGTCGATCTTGTCGAGCAGCACCGAGAGGTCGACTGGCTTGGTGAGGAAGGCCGTGCCGCCGGCGCGCACCGACTCGAGCCGCGCATCCATGTCGGTACGGGCCGAGACGGTGATGATGTGGGCGGGCCGGACCCGCTTGTCGCGCATCACACGGAGGATCTCCATGGTGACGGCGCAGTCAGACTCGGCGGGCGAGCCCATGATGAGCAGGTCTGGGGTGTTGCGCGCGAAGGCAGCCTCCACCTGGGCGACGCTTGAGAGCTGCCGAACGGCGTAGCCGAAGTGCTCGAGCTGGTCGCCGTAAGCGCCCTCGTCGGAGGGCTGTTCGACGACAAAGATGGTGCGCTGTTTTGGGAGCGCTGCGTCTGGCACCGTCTCGCCCGAAACAACGGGAAAGGCGCCCGAGACGGCACGGTAGTCGCCCGTCACGCCGGAGGCGCGCAGGGTACCGAAGGTGAGCGACTGGCGCACCTCCTCCATTGCCTCTGCGAGCGTCCACTTTTCCTGCGAACTGAAGTTTTGCGGTGCGAGGCGACGCCGCTCGGCGAGCGACTGAATCTGGCGGCCGGCGCGTCCGAGTCCGGGGTGGCCGAAGGTGGTGGCGGCACCGATGATCCGATGGGCGAGGCCCATGATGCTGGTCCATCGCTCCGACGTGGAGCCGGCTCCCAGCGCGCGTACCTCGTCCTCCAGCGCCGCGACGGTCTTGGGCAGGTTTGCGCGATACTCCCGCTGCAGCGTCTGCAGGCGCTCCTCGAAGGCGCGGCGGGAGTCGACGGGGATAGACATGCAGACCGTTCCACGGGGAGTCTTAGATGAGAGGGAGGTACGGAGCGGCCTGCGGGGAGGCAACTTTTCGCCGGCCCGCGCCGCTCGACGGGGCGGGGCGAAGCAGGGTAGGAGGTTCGCATGCGAAAGGTCATCACGCTGGCGCTTGCCATCGCAATTTCGGGGCTGGCGCCGGCGGTCGCCTCGTCGGAGGATCGCCTCGATCTCTCGGTTCTTCCGCTCGCCAAGGGTGGTCTGGAGCTGCGCTACGGGCAGGCACAGGCGGGGAGCGGATGGGAGGCAGGGGCCGGCCTGCTGCCCCTCTCCGTCGCGAACGAGGCCTCGACCGACGCCGGCTGGCTGGGGCTGTTCCGCGCCGGCTATCTGGTGCCGCTCTCGGAGGATCGGGGCAGCGACCGCCCCTCTGCGACGCCGCTGGGTCTGCGACTGTCGGCGGTGCTGCTGCAGGCGGTGCTGGAGGACGGCCTTCGCGACCGCTCACTCTATCAGACGGGAGCCGCCGCCGAGGCCGTCGTGACCCTCCGCTGGCGGCCACGCGCCGACCTCGAGGTGAGCGGAGAAGCGGGACTTCTTGGCGGCTACGGCTGGGGGATGGCGACTGCGGTTCGGCACAATGAGACGGGGCGCACCGAGGGGCCCTTCTGGGCGCCGTCGCTTCACCTGCTCGTGGGACGCCGCTGGTAGCCGTGACAGGGCGCCACGCCGCGTGGTAGGTGCAGCGCCTTGGCCGAGGGGAGGTAGATGATGATGGTACGGAAACTGGCGCCGCTGCTTCTGATGCTCGCTGCCTGCAGCGAAGACGAGAAGGCTGTCACCGGCGAGGTCGACAGCGGCCTTGGCGACGCCTCCGGCGTAGCTGACACGACCGGTTCGGGTGATGCGAGCGGTAGCAGCGACACCGCCGATGGCTCGGCCTCCGACACGGGCGCCGATGTACCGCTGACGCCGCCCGACCCTGCGACCGTGACCTTCGGCGCGACCCGCGTGGAGGTCACCTTCGCGCCGTTCGGTCTTCATGTGCTGGCTTCAGACGGCAGCGAGGTCGGGGCGACCAGCGGGTCGGATGAGGCCGCCTTTGCCCCCTTCGCGGTGGCGATTGCACCCTCCTACCGAGCAACCAGTTACTATGATCCGCGGCTCATGGAGAACGACGGCAACGGCCGCGGCCTCGTCTGGTGCAGCCCTGTGGACTGGCGTGCGGAGGCAGACCCAGCCGGCGGCCTGCGCGCCACGGCTTCGCTCGATTGTGGCGATACGACGACATCCGCCACCATCGAACTCGACCTGCTGCCCAGCATGGCGGAGGCGGCCGCTCCGGACCGGGCTGACGGTGTAATGGCCGAGCTCCGCGTAGTCGGAGACACGGCCAAGGTCGCCATGGTGGCGACGAGCTGGGGCAGAGCGGAGGGCGAGGGCGACTTCGGACTCGGCGAGATGTTCGACACCCTCGACGCGGCCGGCTCCATCCGCGAGATGCAGATCCGTGCGGAGGGCCGCTCCGAGTCGGCCACCAACGAGGTGCATGCACCTGTCTCCTTCGTGCAGACGACCACCGGCCTAGGCCTCTTCGCCGACCAGCGGGAGCCCGGCGCCTTCGACTTCGGCGTGATGCGGCCCGGCGTGACCCGCATCGCCTACAACGGCACCCGGCTCCGCCTCCACCTCTGGGCCGAACCGGCCGACAATGCCCGTCCGCTCCGGTTGCTGCAGCACTACCTCGACCTGACAGGCTACCCCAAGCAGGTGCCCTTCTGGGCGCTCGGGCCGCAGTGGTGGCGCAACGAGAACCGCGACACTGCGGAGGTGCTCGACGATGCCCGCCGTGCCATCGCCAACGACATCCCGAGCACGGTCGTCTGGATCGACCGGCCTTGGTCCTCTGCCTATCACAACTGGCGGTTTAACCCGGCCCAGTTCCCCGACCCGCAGGCGCTCTTCGACGAGCTCCGCGCGATGGGCCATCCGGTGCTGCTCCACCACTCGCCCCAGCTCAATCCCGTCGGGCAGACCGACCTCGGCGCGAACGAAGACACCTCCGAAGCCATCTTCGAGCGCTACGAGGCCAACGGCTGGCTCGTCACCTTCCAGGGGCGCTCGCAGCCCGTCATGTTGCCCTGGGGCGGCGGCACCGGCGGCTTCATCGACTACAGCAACCCCGAAGCAGTCGCCGACCAGCAGACGCTCATCCGCCGCGTCACCGACCTCGGCGCCATCGGCGTAAAGATGGATTGGGACGAGTACCTGCAGGCCAACGTGGGCCCGCAGCGGCTCTACATGCAGTTCTCCAACGGCGAGACCAACCAGACCATGCATGGCTGGTACTCGGCGCTCTACCACCGCACCAACATCGAGGCCTTCGATCGCGCCCTGGGTGGCCCATCGTTCAGCATCTCGCGAACCGGCATGGCGCGCGACCAGGTCTGGAACAGCTGCATCTGGCCCGGCGATCTCGGCAACGACTGGACCGAGAACTCCACCGCGAAGATGCCCGCAGAGGGCGAGTGGAAGGTTGGGGGCCTGCCCTCCGCCTACTACGGCGCGCTCAGTCTCGGCATGAGCGGCTACCCCTGCTTTGGCAGCGACATCGGCGGCTACCGTGGCGGCCTCACCACCGAGGAGATCTCGCTTCGCTGGCTCGAGCTCGGCATCTTCCACCCTGTCACACAGCTCGGCGGCGCAGGCTCCGCCCACATGCCCTGGGTCGATGGCTCGCCCTACTCAGCCGCCGCAGTGGCGGTAACACGCGACTACTTCAAGCTCCGCAACCAGCTCACGCTCTACGCCTACGGCGAGATGACCCGGGCGGCGCAGACGGGCGCCCCTTTCGTGCGGAGCCTCTGGTTCCAGTACCCCGAGCTCCCCGAGGCGCGTGCCTACGACCGCGAGTTCCTCTTCGGCCCCGACCTGCTCGTGGCGCCCGTGACCCGCGAGGGCGAGTCGGCCGTAACGCTGCTGCTCCCGCCCGGCGGCTGGTTCGACTGGTGGAGCGGCGAACGCTTCGAAGGGCCCGCTACCATCACCGTGGAGGCGCCGATCG
>CAIWGR010000058.1 GCA_903912275.1 uncultured delta proteobacterium | reverse complement strand
TCCACCGGCGGCGCCGTCAATGCCGCCACCGTCTCCATGACCACCACGCTCGGCACCCTCTCCGCCGTCTCCGCGAGCGGCAATGAGTACTGGGCCACCCTCTCCGCCCCCGGCACCGGCGCGGGCACCGCCACCATCTCGGTCACCGCCAATGGCATCGCGCTTGCGACCCGCCCCGCCATCACCATCGCCGACCGCTTCAGCGACGTGACGGGCGGCACCGGTGGCTGCGCCGCAGACGGCAACGTCCGCGTCCGCGCTGTTGACCCTGCAGGCAACCCCATCGCCGGCGCCGTCGTGATGGTCGGCACCGCGCCAGCCGCCACCTCGCTCGTGACCACCTACCGCAGCGCAGCGAGCGGCTCGAACAACGCCACCACCGACGCCGACGGCTACGCGGTCTTCCGCGACTTCGGCACCACCCTCGACGGTGCGTTGACCGTTACCGTTGGCGCCACCAACCGCGAGTATGTGACCTTCACCGGCTCCAGCGCCGCCGACTTCGTCCTCCCCCTCCGCCCCCTCCGCCCCACCGTGCAGACCGGAACCTTCACGGGCACCCTCACGGGCATCAACGCGAGCGGCAACATCGAGGCAGGCCTCATGCTCGCCGACACCGACCTGAACAACCTGGCGACCTTCTCCTTTGCCGGATTGCTCTCGCGCAACGCCTGTGTCGCGATTCCCCTCGTCGGTAACACCGGCGTGCCGAACAACGTCTACCTCCCCCGCCAGACCGTGATCATCGTCACCTTGGCGGAGAAGGCCTACGTCTCCGCCGCTACCAACTACGGCGACCGCTTCCTCTACGGCCTCGGCGGCAACCTCCCCACCAGCGCCGTCACCGGCGGCGCCGGTCTTGCCAGTGCGCTCGGAACCCTCACCCTGACCAACTTCGGCGGCGCTGCGGCGACCGTGAACGCGGCGGGCCCCACCACCCGAAACATCGCGCTCGGCACCACGCTGCGCAACAATGTGGCCTGCAGCCTGAGCAACTACCCGGCGGCCTCTGACGTCTTCTGCGTCTCCGTCGGCGACATCGACTCGGGCGGCGCCTCCGCGCTCACGCCCGGCGAAGGCCGCCTCATCTTCAACGGCTTCAAGACCGCCGTCGCCGGCACCAACACGGCGACTGCCGTCAACCTCGCGAACCTGACTACGGTCGACAATGTCGGCGCCCTCGCCAACATGGACTATGTCGCCATCACGGCCGCCTTCTACAACGACAAGGCCCGCGCCGGCATCCCCGCAGGCACCGCCAACGGCACCTCCGCCATCTTCAACCGCGCGGGCGCCGACCTCTTCGCCGGCAACCCAACCGTGAGCTTCAACAACTACCTGCCCATCCGCTCCCTGGCCCGCACCAGCCGCGCCTTCGCGCTCGGCGCCGCCACCAACGCCACCTCGCCCGCAGCGCCCGACTTCACCGAGCTGAACATCAAGCAGGTGGTCAACACCACCTACACCGGCTGCGCCGCCAACGACTCCACCGAGAGCACCCGCTACCCCGTCTGGCGCGTCATCGCGCCGGCCACCGCCACCGCGGTCTCGCTCCCCACGCTGCCCGCCGGCTGGCCCCGCGCCGCCCTCGCCGGCGACCTGAGCGGCCTCGTCGACACCACCGCCACGGCGGAGAACGACAGCCTCGAGATCACCGTCTCCACGACCGACATGGGCCTCCTTCCGGGCTTCTCCTACGCTGCCTTCCGGTTCGCAGACTTCGTGAAGTATGCGACCCATGTCTCGTCGAACCAGGCCGGCTTCTAGGCCATAAAGCCGGGGCGCGCGGCGAGGTAGTTCACAAACGCCTCGCCCAGCCCCGACGCCCGGAGGAAGGCCGCCGTCGTCGGCGTGCGGCGCGGCTCCTCACCCTGCTCCACCACCCGCGACGGCCAGTCGGCGTTGAGGATGGCCGAGCGGCCGAGCGCCACCGCGGAGGCGCCGAGCGCGAGCTGCGACTCGGCCTCTTCGCGGGTCCAGATGCCGCCGGCCGAGACCACGGGCAGGTCGGATGGCAGGGCCTGCACGAAGAGCGGCACGGGGTGCTCCGCTGGCCGCTTGAGCGTCATGTTGGCGGCGTTCCAGAGCGAGAGGTGGAGGAAGTCGGCGCCGTCGTCTGCGAGCCACTTCGCCACCTGCAGGCTCTCGTCGAGGTCGAGCCCCGTGAGGTTGCCAAAGTTCTCGGGCGAGAGCCGGACGCCGACGATGAAGCCAGGCTGCACGACGGCGCGGATGCCCTGCATCACCTCGCGCAGCAGCCGCGCCCGGTGCTCGAGCGGGCCGCCCCAACCGTCGGTGCGGCGGTTCATGGTTGCGCTCAGGAACTGGCAGAGGAGGTAGCCGTGGGCGCCGTGCAGTTCGACGCCCTTGCCACCCGTCTGCTCGATGCGGAGCGCGGCGGCGATGAAGTCGGCGATGACCTGCTCGATCTGCGCAGGGGTGGCCTCGGTGAAGGCTGCTTCGCCCTCGAGCGACGGGCTTGCCGACCAGGGAGCGCGGCCGTCGTGCGGCAGCGCCCGGGCACCGCCGTGGAAGAGCTGCGCAAGCAGCGGAGCACCCTTTGCCTGCGACACCGCGGCGAGCCTGCGCCAGCCCTCCGTGAAGCGGTCGTCGTAGGCGGCGAGCTGGCCGGGCCAGGCCTGCCCGTCAGCGGAGACATGGGTGGCGGCGCTCTCCATGATGCCGAAGCCGCCGTCGGCCCGCGACGCGAGCCAGCGCTGCTCGTCATCCGAGACCACGCCGTCGGCATGGCTCTGCAGGTTGGTGAGGGGCGCGAGCCAGATGCGGTTGGGGGCCGTCGCCCCGTTGCGGAAGCGGAGCGGCGCGAGCAGGGGCGAGGTCATGACGGCTCCGGTGGAACGAGGGGTTTGACGAGTTCGGTCTCCCATGCGGCGGGGTCGGGCGTCTGCCCGGGCCCCACGCGATAGACCTCCCAGATGAAGGGGAGCTGTTGCACGGGCTGCTCCGACAGCCAGCCCTTGAAGGCCATCCAGGCCTCGTGGAGCTCCTGGTAGGGGCCACGGTGGATGCAGCTGGCGACGGGACCGGCAGGCAGGCGCGAAGAGACCACCCGCCCGGAAGGTGCGACCGGCGTGGCGACCGCGACGGCCGCTTCGAACTCGAACCAGTCCGGGTCGAGCTTGGTGTGGAGCGTGAGCGTCGGCCCGGCGGGTGCAATGCCCTGCGCTGCGAGCACAGAGAAAAGTTCAGCGAAGGCGGGCCCCATCACCGTCTGAATCTCCGAACGGAGGACACGTACCGGAACGGCTGCGGTCAGCACTTCGGACTGTTCGGAGAGCTGGCACTGGTCGATCATCAGACACCTCGATGGCGGAGCGGAGAGGCTGCGCCTTTTGTCGAAGCCGCGGTGCAAGGCAAGGGCGGGCGGCCGCCCCGCGGTCAGACCGTGCGCGAGAAGCGGTGCGTCGAGGCCTCGCTCCCCCGCAGGTGGGTGTCGAAGAGCATGGCCATGTTGCGGGCCAGGAACTGCCCCTTCTCGGAGAGTGCGAGCCGCTCGCCATCCCACCCGGCAAAGCCGCCCTCCACAAAGCCCTCCATCGCCAGCAGCTCCCGCGCGAAGGCAACCTCGAAGGCCGGCCCGCCGAACTGCTCCCGATAGCTGTCGGCCGAGACGCGGAAGTTGCACATCAGCTCCCGAATCACCCAGCGGCGCCGGTCGTCGTCGTCGGAGAGCGCAACGCCCTTCTCCACCGGCAGCCGACCTGCGTCGAGGGCGGCGCCATAGGCGCTCAGCTTCTTGGTGTTCTGCACATAGACGGCAGGGAACTCCGATATGGCCGAGACGCCGAAGGCGAGCAGCTGCGGCGCGCGGCGGACCGTGTAGCCCATGAAGTTGCGGCTCAACCGACCGTCCCGTTGCGCCACGATGAGTTCGTCTTCGGGCAGCGCGAAGTGGTCGATGCCGATGGCAGCGTAACCGGCCTCGAAGAGCCGCTCCCGCGCCAGTTCGAGCAGCGCCAGCCGCGCCTCCGAAGCGGGCAGCTCCTCCACCGGCATCTGGAGCTGCTGCTTGCGGAGCCAGGGCAGGTAGGCAAAGCCGTAGATGGCGAGCCGCTCCGGCCGGATGCGGATGACCTCCTCCAGCGTCGCGGAAAACGAGGCCAGCGTCTGACGCGGCAGCCCGTAGATGAGGTCGATGTTGACCGAGGCGCCCGCCACGCTGCGGCAGGCGTCGATGACCTCCTCGGTCTGCGCCACCGACTGGATGCGACCGATGGCCGACTGCACACCCGGGTCAAAATCCTGCACACCCATCGAGAAGCGGCGGAAGCCGAGCTCCTGCAGCGTGGAAATCTGCGACGCCGTCGTCACCCGCGGGTCGATCTCGATGGCCAGTTCGGCATCGGCCGCGATCTCGAACCGGGACCGGATGGCCTCCACGAGCCGCCTCAGCTGCGCCGAGGAGAAGTAGGTCGGTGTGCCACCACCAAGGTGGAGCTGGTCGACGCCGCGGCGTGGCGATCCGAGGCAGTCGGCGGCCATCGCAATCTCCTGCAGCAGGTGCGCCAGGTAGGCCTCCGCCACGTCGCGCTGCTTCGTCGCGATGACGTTGCAGGCGCAGTAGAGGCAGCGCTCCTCGCAGAAGGGGATGTGGACGTAGAGCGAGAGCCGGCCGTCTGCGGGGAGTGCCCGGAGCGCGGCGCGAAGGTCGCCTTCGCCAACGCCTTCATGGAACTCGTTGGCGGTGGGGTAGGAGGTGTAGCGGGGGCCGGGACGGTCGTACCGGGCGATGAGTTCGCGATGCATCAGCGGTTCTCCGGAGGGGATGCGGAGAGCACTGCAACAATCCGGCCAACTCCCAGAAATCCTGCACACGGAATAATGGAGCAAGCGGTAGGCCTGCCCTTCCGCATGACCAATCGCAACGCTGAACGAGGCCGCTGCCTCTCTTGAACGCGCAGCCATCAGCTACCTTCCGCTACGCTCCTCCGGCCCGATGACCATCGCCGAGCATCCAACAACCCTGAGCTTCGGAAACCTCCCCGACATCGCCGCGCTCGAGGCGGCCGTCGCGAGGACCGAACTCCGGAGCACAGTCGGCGTCGACGCCCGCCTCCGCCTTGCCCGCGCCCTTGCAGGCTCCGAGCCGGCCCGCGCGCTCGCTGTGGCCGCAGAGACCGAAGAGGCCGCTCGTCAGCTCGGACTGCGCACAGAGGCCCGCCGGGCGCGCGCCGCAGCAGGCTTTGCGCAGATTTTCGCCTCCGCCTTTGACGCTGCCCGCGCCATCACCGATGGCTTGTCGGACGACGCGGAGACCCCGCTCGATCAGATCAGCATCTCCGTGCTCCGAGCGATCCTCAAGGAGCGGGAAGGCGACCTCACGGGGAGTATGGACATCGCCATGCAGGCTGTCCGAACCTCCACCTCGGATGTGCCGGAACACGCACCCGAGCGTGCGGCACTGCACAACCTTCTCGGCAACCTCACGGCCCAGTTCGGAGACTCGGGCGAGTCGCTCGGCCATTACCAGCAGGCCCGCGATGTGCTCCTTGTGTCGGGCCACCGCGAAGGCCTCGCGATGGTCACCAACAACGTCGGCATGGCGCTGCGGGAGAGTGGCCGCTTCGAGGAGTCGTTGCGCTGCTTCGACGAGGCGCTCGCTGCCTCCGAGGGGCTCGAACGGGGTCACGTCTACGCCTTCATCCTGGGCAACAGAGGGCTCACGCTGCTCGAGGCGGGCCGGACCGACGAGGCGTTGGCGCCGCTCACCGAGGCGCTCGAACAGATGGAGGCGCTCGGCGCACCCCGTGGCCGCGGCACCGCCAACCACAACCTCGGCCGACTGATGCTCCTGCGCGGTGAGCTGGACCGCGCCGAGTCGCTCCTCGAGTGCGCGCGCCAGCACCGGGTCTCCCTTGGCGAGCGGCTCGACCTCTTCGATACCAAGCTCCAGCTCGTCCACCTCTACCGCGCCAAGGGCGATGATGCGCAGGCGACCCAGCTCCTCGGCGCGGTTCTCGACGGCCCCGACGCATGCCAGATCACCCGCGTCCGCGCCGCCGCGCTTGAAGTCCGCTATCAGATGCTCCGCGCTGCCGGCCGCTTCGAGGAGGCTCTCGACGCCCATGTCGCCTTCCATGAGGCCAGCCGCGCCTACGTCGACGACCGGGCCAACGCCCGTCAGCAGGTCATCCTGGCCCGCTTCCGCCACGCCGAGCTCGACCACGAACGGCTCCGCGAACGCGAGCGGAGCGCCGCCTTCGAACGGCTCTCCCTCACCGACTCGCTCACCGGCCTGCCCAACCGCCGCTTCGTCGAGACCCGGCTGGCAGGCGAGGTCCGCCGCTTCGGCCTCCGCGGCGAGTCGCTCTGCGTCGCTGTGCTCGACATCGACCACTTCAAGAGCATCAACGACCGCTTCTCGCACGGCGTCGGCGACAAGACGCTGCAGACCATCGCCAGCCTCCTGCGTGACGACATCCGCCCCTTCGACATGGCTGCTCGCATCGGCGGCGAAGAGTTCCTGCTCGCCTTTCCCGGCAACCAGCTCGAACAGGGATTGGCGGCCTGTGAGCGCCTGCGTCTGCGCCTCGCCGCACACGACTGGAGCGGCTGTCACGCCGACCTCCGCGTGACGGCCAGCTTCGGCGTCGTAGAGGCCACGGGCGGCGCCACCATCGAGCAGCTCATCCAGCTGGCCGATGCAGCGCTCTACCGCGCCAAGCACAACGGCCGGAATCGGGTCGAGAGCGGCCCTCTCTGAATCCGGGCGCGCTGCGCCGCTACGCTTGCCCTGCCCGCAGGACTGCGACACAGGCAGTTCCATACCACGCATGGAGCAACCAGATGCAGCGCCGCACCTTCCTCAAGTCCCTCCTCGTCTCTGCCGGCGCCCTCTCGGGACTCGCCGCCTGCGCAGACGACAGCACCAACACCGCGGCCGACACGGGCATCGCTGATGGCTCCGGCGATGGCAGCGGCTCCGGCGCAGACACCACGCCGACGCCCCTCATCGTCGTCGCAGCGCCCGCGCTCTTCCCCCAATCCGTGGCCTCCGGCGACCCTCGGCCCGGCAGCGTCATCCTCTGGACCCGCATCGTCGAAGGCGACGCATCCTCCGATACCGCGCTCGAACTCGAGGTCGCCACAGACGAGGCCTTCGCCAACCTGATCCTGCTCGAAGGCGCCGACTCCAAGCAGCTCATCGCGCTTGCCGAACATGACCACTGCGTGAAGGTCCGGGTCACCGACCTCAGCCCGGCCACCAGCTACTTCTATCGCTTCTCCGTTGTCCGCGACGGCGAGCGCCGCGTGAGCAAGACCGGCCGCACCCGCACCGCGCCAGCCGCC
>CAIWGR010000057.1 GCA_903912275.1 uncultured delta proteobacterium | reverse complement strand
GACAGCTCGTGCGACGGCGGCGGAAGCCACCGGTGGCCCATCGGCATGCTCCCGACCGACTGTCACGGCTGGCGGGCCACAGATACGCTTGGCTCCGTCCACGACAACTCCGCCAACAACATCCACTGCCTCCCGGACGGCTCCTTCGAATTCACCCAGTTTCCCGGCAACATCAACTGCGAGGGCACGGGGACGGTAAAGCACTACACGGCAGGCGTCTGCGAGCAGGACACGCCACCTTCGCTCTACACGGTCGCCAGCGACCTCACCTGCTGCACCGACCCGACCGCGCCCGCCTGCACGACGGGCTCCCCCACGGTGGACCGAGACGAGGCCCAGATTGCCCTCAACGGCGAAGGCTGCGTGGAGTAGGCGATTGCGGAGATAGGAGGCCCACCGCGCACCCCCGCACACCCCCTGTGTGATAGCCGCAGCCTATTGCACGGATACCAACATTGTATTCGTCACAGCCGGGGAACGGTGTAGACAGCGCACCGGAACAAACTGGCGCGCATCTATCGTTGCGTGCCCCGACTGCCCCTTCTCTCCCCGTTTGATTTGAGGTGTGATGATGCAAAGCGAAAGCAAGTGCCCTGTTCTCCGGCAGCAGACCGTTGGTCGCCGTTCCAACCGTGATTGGTGGCCCAACCAGGTCAACCTCAAGATCCTCCATCAGCACTCCGTCGCGACCAATCCGCTGGGTGCCGACTTCGACTACGCCGAGGCCTTCAGCAAGCTCGACCTCGCCGCGGTGAAGCAGGACCTCACGGCCCTCATGACCGATAGCCAGCCCTGGTGGCCGGCCGACTGGGGCCACTACGGCGGCCTCATGATCCGCATGGCCTGGCACGCTTCCGGCACCTACCGCACGGCCGACGGTCGTGGCGGCGCCGGCGCCGGCACCCTCCGCTTCGCGCCGCTCAACAGCTGGCCCGACAACGGCAACCTCGACAAGGCCCGCCGCCTCCTCTGGCCTATCAAGCAGAAGTACGGCAACAGCATCTCCTGGGGCGACCTCCACATCCTTGCCGGCAACGTGGCACTCGAGTCGATGGGCTTCAAGACCTTCGGCTTTGCCGGCGGCCGCGTCGACGTCTGGGAGCCCGAGGAGGACATCTACTGGGGTTCGGAAGGCGGCTGGCTCGAGGACAACCGCTACAGCGGTGAGCGCGACCTCGAGAACCCGCTCGCGGCCGTCCAGATGGGCCTCATCTACGTCAACCCGCAGGGCCCGAACGGAAACCCCGACCCGGTCGCCTCGGGCCGCGACGTGCGTGAGACCTTCGCCCGCATGGCGATGAATGACGAAGAGACCATTGCCCTCGTGGCCGGCGGCCACACCTTCGGCAAGGCCCACGGCGCCGGCGACGCGGCCCATGTTGGCCCCGAGCCGGAGGGCGCGCCCATCGAGGCCATGGGCTTCGGCTGGCTCAGCAGCCACAAGTCGGGCAAGGGCGTCGATACCATCACCAGCGGCATCGAAGGTGCCTGGAAGCCCAACCCCACCACCTGGGACAACGGCTACTTTGAGACCCTCTTCGGCTACGAGTGGGAGCTCGTCGCCAGCCCTGCCGGAGCCCACCAGTGGCGCGCCAAGGACTGCAAGCCGGAGCACATGATCCCCGACGCTCACGACCCGTCGGTGAAGCATGCGCCGATGATGACCACGGCCGACCTCTCGCTCCGGTTCGACCCCATCTACGAGCCCATCTCGCGCCGTTTCCTGGCCAACCCGGACCAGTTCGCCGACGCCTTCGCCCGCGCCTGGTTCAAGCTGACCCACCGCGACATGGGCCCCCGCGCCCTCTACCTCGGCTCGGAGGTCCCGTCGGAGGTCCTCATCTGGCAGGACCCGATCCCTGCCGCCGACTACGCGACGATCGACGCGGCCGACATTGCCAGCCTCAAGGCCAGCATCCTCGCCACCGGCCTCTCGGTCTCCGAGCTCGTCTCCACGGCCTGGGCCTCGGCCTCGACCTTCCGTGGCTCCGACAAGCGTGGCGGTGCCAACGGCGGTCGCGTCCGGCTCGCCCCCCAGAAGGACTGGGAGGTCAACCAGCCTGCCAAGCTCGCCAAGGTCATTGCGGCCCTCGAGGCCGTGCAGGCTGCCTTCAACGGCTCGGCGACGGGCGGCAAGAAGGTCTCCATCGCCGACCTCATCGTGCTCGGTGGATGCGCCGCGATTGAGCATGCCGCAAAGGCTGCCGGCCACGACATCACCGTACCCTTCACGCCCGGTCGGACCGATGCGACGGCCGAGCAGACGGAGACCGTCTCGTTCGGCTGGCTTGAGCCGCAGAGCGATGGCTTCCGCAACTACCAGAAGGCCTCCTTCACGGTCTCTCCGGAAGAGATGCTCGTTGACCGCGCACAGCTCCTCACCCTCTCGGCCCCCGAGATGACGGTGCTGGTCGGCGGCCTCCGCGTCCTCAATGCCAACACGGGCAAGGCGCAGCATGGCGTCTTCACGAAGCGGGCAGAGACGCTCACGAACGACTTCTTCAAGGAGGTGCTCGACATGGGCACCGAGTGGAAGACCGCAGCCGGTTCGCACACGCTCTACGAGGGTTACGACCGCGCCTCGGGCGACCTGCAGTGGACGGCGACCCGCGCCGACCTCATCTTCGGCTCCAACTCGCAGCTCCGGGCCATCTCGGAGGTCTATGCAATGGCCGGCGGCGAGAAGAAGTTCGTGGCAGACTTCGTGGCTGCT
>CAIWGR010000056.1 GCA_903912275.1 uncultured delta proteobacterium | reverse complement strand
GTTACAAGGGTGGATTGGATACTTTTACGACTAAGTACGCTAAGCGATTCGCTTAATATCTTCCCACGATTCTACATGCCGCAGCTTGCGGTCTGCTAAGCCCCCGTAAGGGGGCTTTTTCGTCTATTGTGGCTGATTCGCCCTTTGGCGATGGTCTGGCCAAGCTCCGAAAAGCCGCTTTTTGTTGAGTTGCTTAAGAATGTTATATCCGCTTATTAGGGTCCTTCCCCACCTAATACCATGAGCCGTCGCCTCCCCGTATACCTCCTGCTTGATACCTCCGGCTCCATGTCCGGCGAACCCATTGAACAGGTCAAGAATGGCGTCCAGATGCTGGTCGCCTCACTTCGCCAAGACCCCTACGCCCTTGAGACCGCCTGGCTCAGCGTCATCACTTTCAGTAGCGGTGCCAACGTCGCTGTGCCGCTCACTGAGCTCACGGCCTTCCAGCCTCCTACCATCGACGCCAGCGGCTCGACCGACCTCGGCGCGGCCCTCGAGCTTGTCGCCAACAGCGTGAAGAAGGATCTAGTCAAGACGACCCCCACCACAAAGGGCGACTGGCGCCCGATGGTCTTTCTCATGACTGACGGCGGCCCCACCGATGATTGGCAGAAGGGCCTTGCCCGTTTCCGTCAGGAAAAATGGGGCGTTGTTGTGGGTTGCTGCGTTGATAGCGGCGATGAGACCGCACTCAAGCAGATCACCGAATCTGTCGTCAGGCTCAATACTTCCGACACCGGCTCGATGAAGGCCTTCTTCAAATGGATCAGTTCATCGGTCAGCCAGGGCAGCAAGAGTGTCGAGCAGGCCGGCAAGGACGTCCAGGGTCTCAGCGAACTGCCTCCGCCTCCTCCCGAGATCAAGGTCGTCGTCTAAGTCCTGCCGGTTAGCCGGCATCCAACCCATCCATGAGCCGACGTCTCCCGGTATATGTTCTGCTGGATACTTCCGGCTCGATGAAGGGTGAGCCCATTGAGTCCGTGAAAAACGGACTCGCTTGCTTGGTCGCTTCGCTGCGCACCGATCCGCATGCCCTGGACACGGTAAACCTCTGCCTGATGACCTTCGATCGCGAGGTCAGGACGCTCGTCCCCCTCACGCCTCTGGACGAGTTCGTTTTGCCGGAAATTGTCGTGCCTGATTCCGGCCCCACTATGACCGGCCTGGCTCTACGGGAAGTGTGTCGTGCCGTCCGGGTCGATGTCATCAAGTCCACTCCGACCCAGAAGGGCGACTGGCGGCCACTGCTTTTCATCATGACCGACGGGGTTCCTTCGGATTCGGCGGAATACGCCGCCATGACCCCCATGGTGAAGTCGATTGGCTTCGGGACTGTCGTCGGTTGCGCTGCGGTGATGAAATCCCGCTCCAACGACATAGAGAAGAGCAAGCTGGATGGCGATCGGCTTTGCGCCCAGCTGAAGCTGCTTTGCAGTCATGTCGTCACGCTCGATACCATGGACGGTAATACCTTCCTCGCTTTCTTCAAGTGGGTGTCTTCCGCCGTCGCCAGCGGAAACCTTAGCGCCGGTACCTCCTGCGAGGTGACCCTGCCTCCGCCTCCTCCTGAGATCAGCGTGGTCATCTGACCTCCCTTTCTACGAAAATGTCCCACGAGCCTCCCCATTCATTCGATCTCTGGGCCGACGACGTCGCCCAAGGAGATCCCCTGCGCGTGCTGC
>CAIWGR010000055.1 GCA_903912275.1 uncultured delta proteobacterium | reverse complement strand
GGTCAGGTGCAACGCTCTTCATCGAGCCGCATGAGGTGGTTGCGCTCAACAATGAACTCCGCGTTGCAGAGTTCGAGGTTGTGCGGGAGGTTCACCGCATCCTGAGCCGCCTGACATCACGGGTCGCCGAGGTGGCCGACACCATCCAGACGGCCTGCGCGGTGCTCAGCTATCTGGACGGACTCGGCGCCGCGGTCCGCTTCGGGCGCAAGATCCGGGCAGAGGTGCCGCTGCTCGCAGGCCGCTCCCAAACACCGAGGCTCCTTCTCAAACAGGCCCGTCCTCCCTTGCTCGCGCTCCGCGAGTCACGGGGCGAGATGCGCGTCGTTGCCAATGATATCCACACGTCCGAGCACCACCGCGGCATGGTGATCTCCGGGCCCAACACGGGCGGCAAGACCGTAACGCTCAAGACCGTCGGCCTCTTCGCGCTCATGGTCAAAGCAGGGCTGCCGATACCTGCCGAGGCCGGCTCCGTGATGCCCATTTTTGATCAGGTCTTTGCCGACATCGGCGACGCCCAGGCGGTGGAGAACGACCTCTCCACCTTTTCGGCCCATGTCACCCACATGATGACCTTCCTTGATGCCTGTGGCCCGCGCACGCTGGTCATGCTCGACGAACTCTTTGGCTCGACCGACCCCGAGCAGGGGGCGGCGCTCGGCCGCGCGCTCATCCAGTGGATGGTGGCCCGTGGCGCCTTCGTGATGGTCACCACCCACCTCTCGGAGCTCAAGGATGCCTGCGCGGAGCACAACGCGCTGCAGGCGGCATCGGTCGGCTTCGATGTGGAGCGGCTCGAGCCCACCTATCGGCTCCGCTGCGGACTGCCTGGCAGTTCGCATGCCATCGCCGTGGCGCGCCGTCTGGGGATGCCCGGGGCGCTGCTGGACGACGCGACACGGTTGCTCGGCACGGCGAGCGTGGAGCGAGAGCAGATGCTGACGCGGCTGGAGGGCATGTTTGCCTCTGTCGAGGCCGATCGCGACGCGGCCGAGCGTGCCCGTCGTCAGGCGGAGCGCGATGCGGCCGAGGCGGCCTCGATGCGTGACGATGCCGCAAGACGGCGCAAGGAGCTGCTCGACGGCGAAGCGCTGGCGCTCCGAGGTGAGATGCGGCGAACGCGCGAGGCGCTCCGGACGCTCGTGGCCAAGGCCGCCACACCCGCTGCAGCAGCGGTTGTGAAGGAGGCGCTCGACGCAGCCGAACGACTCACGTCGGGCTACGAGGAGGAGTCGAAGGTGGAGGCCCGCAAGGGCAGAGCATCGTTGGCCGCTGTCTCGCTCGCCAGCGGAGCGAAGGTCTGGGTGGAGTCGCTCGGCCGTGGCGGCATCGTCGTGTCCGAGCCGGGGAGCGGGAGCAGGGTCGTGGTGCAGGTGGGCGCGATCAAGACCACCGTCGATCGCTCCGACCTCTACGCGCCTGAAGATGCACGCGGTGCATCGGCCAGCCGGCGTGTGCTGTCGGAGCCGCTGCCGTCACGCTCGGTGATGCCGGCGCCGCCCGAGGAGGTGACGACCAAGCTCGACCTGCGCGGCGTGCAGTCGGACGATGCGATCGAGATGCTCGACGCGATGCTCGACAGAGCGGTGCGGGGCGGCTGGCCGCTCCTGCTGGTGGTGCACGGGCATGGCACGGGCGTGCTCAAGCGTGCGGTGCGTGACCACCTCATTCGCTCTCCCTATGTGAAGAAGTTCCGGTCGGGCGGACAGGGTGAAGGGGGCGACGGCGTGACGGTGGTCGAACTCTAGCCAGCGGCTCAGCGGACAGCGGCGATGAGGGCCTTCATGTCTGCGAAGCGGTCGTCGGGGTTCTTGGCCATGCAGCGCTCGATGGCCTCACTCAGCGAGGCCGAGAGTTCCGGCACGAGGTCACAGGCTTTGGGGATTTCGCCGTGGAGGTGGAGGTAGGTGAGGTCGCCCTTGGCGTAGGGGAGCTGTCCGGTAGCGATCTCGAACATGGAGACGCCAAGGCTGTACATGTCGGAGCGGCCGTCGAGCTGCGCACCGGTGATCTGCTCCGGAGAAATGTAGTAGGGCGTTCCGATGGAGCGGGTCTTGGAGGAGGGGAGCTCGCTGACAAACTTGGCGAGGCCGAAGTCCATCAGTTTGAGCGACCTGTCTGCGCCGAGCATCATGTTGCCGGGCTTCACATCGCGGTGG
>CAIWGR010000054.1 GCA_903912275.1 uncultured delta proteobacterium | reverse complement strand
GCGTCCGCTCCGAGAAGGGAGGGACGACCACTTCGCCGAGCCTGAGGTCGCTCACGGGGTCGATGGTGGCGTCGCTCGAGAGGTAGATGCGCGCTGTCGACGCGGGTGCATCGTCGATGCCGAGATTGACGGCATCGAAGGTCACATCAACGGTCTCGCCCAGCAGCGGTCGCTCGTTGCTCGTCGCCACATTGAGGATGGCCAGGTCGGTGCCGGGCAGCGCCGAGGTCACCGAGAGCTGGAGGGTGTAGACATTGCGGTCTTCCGGGCTGCGGCCCGCGACCTTGAGGAGGTAGTCGCCTCGTTGTGCCGCCGACAGGTAGGAGACCTCCTCGATGTCGCCGTTGCTCTCGGACCGGTCGAGGATGGTGGCGCGGTCGGGGCCGTAGAGCACCATGTCGAGGTTGCCGCGGGCGTTGTCGAAGAGCGCCTGCACACGGAGCGACTCGCCGCGGAACAGCGGCACGGCGTACCACTCGATGGCAGAGAAGCACATCGTCAGCTCGGCGTAGGTGCCCTGCGCGGGGTCGAGGTAGAAGGGGCGCACCGGCGACTCGTTGGGCTCATAGGGGTCTTCTGTGCAGGCGCAGACGGCGCCCGAAATCTGCAGTGGCCGGTCGTAGACAAAGAGGTTGTTGGTCTCGTTGACCTCCACAACCGAGCCGGTCGGATCGGCGACAGCGAGCACCCGGTAGTCGCTGACGAAGGTGGCGCAGATGGCGGGCGCGACGGCCTCCAAGGTTACACAGCTGGCCGGCTCGATGGGAGCGAGGCGGAGCTCCGAAAAGAGGATGTCGTCCGGGTCGGGCAGGTTATCGGGGCTCAGGAAGATGCGAAGTTTCGTGGGCGTGCTGCCGTTCGAACCATCGTTGCAGACCTCGAGCGAGACCGTCAGTTCGCCCTCGTTATCCACCGACTCGGACGAGAGGGTCATGCCGTTGATGCGGAGGTCGACGCTCGATTCTGCCGCAACCACAATCTGTCCCTCGGTGCGGGCCGTGTTGTTTCCGTCGTCGGCCTCGGCGACGGAGAGGTTGGGGTCGCAGTAGAGGAAGGCGAAGTAGGAGCCCGCCTCAAAGAAGCCGGGTATGTTGGCCTCACGGAGCAGGTCGACGGAGCTGCCGGCAGCAAGTGGCTGCACGGTAAAGGACTCGAGCACGGCATCGGTGCGGGGGTCGAGCTGGTCGTCGGAGGAGAGGAAGGTGCGGCAGAGGAACTGGTTGGTGATATCGCCGGTGCCCACGTTGGAGACGGTCGCGCTGATGTCGACGGTGCCATCGAGGAAGGTGTTGGTCGGTGCGACCACGAGGTTACCCACGGTGATATCGGCGCCGGGCAGCTCCTCGTCGGTGACAACAATGGCGCCGCTCGCGGCCGTGTTGTCGCTCTCGATGACCTCATCGATGATGGCGCCGCTGTCGGCGCGGATGATGACATAGTAGTTCCCTAGCTCCGTCACGGGCGGGTTCACGGCGGCCGAGAAGCCCCGCAATTCGTAGGTGCCGCTGGCCAGGACGGAGGCGACGTCGCCCTCGCCGAGGAGCCGGTCGGCCTCGTCCCAGATGGGGTCGCGGCTGAGCCAGACATCGAACTTGAAGAGAATCGCCGGGGTCGTGCCGAGGTTGTAGAGCACCGCGTCGACGATGATGTTGCTCAGGGTGTTGGCGCGGGGCGGCCTCACGGTTACGTCGCGGACACGGAGATTGGCACCCGTTGAGCTGGTGTTGGAGTAGGCGAAGGAGCGGTCTGCGAAGGCGTAGTTGTTGCCTTCGTCGAGCTCGCCGATGTCGTCGCTGCTATCGACAGCCGCCAGCGCGCGGTAGATGCCGCTGGGCGCCGTGTCGGGCATGCGGGCTGCCGCAAAGTCCTGCTGCTGCCGCGCCGGCGCCGCGCCCATCGGCTGCACCTCCTGCTCGGCGATCAGGAAGGCCGTGCCGGCTGTGACGCGCGCGGCGAGATCGGCCGCGGAAGCGGGCAGCGTGGTGGCGGTACCCTGCTCCAGGACCGCGAACACGGCGCTCTTGAAGGGCAGCAGGGTCTGAGACGCAAGGTTCTGGACATCATAGGAGCAGCGCAGCGTATCGGTGCTCGTGACGGTTCCGGTCGTGAGTTGCAGCGACGGTCCGAGCGCCACGAGGTCAGCCGGTTCGGCGAGGCGGAGCGTGAGTGAGGCCCGCGTTACGCCTACGGTCTTGTCCCCGGCCACCTCCCGCGCAGCGACGGAGACCGTGTAGGTGCCGGAGCCAATGAAGGCATGCTCTGCCGTGGGGCCGGCGCCGATGAGCTCCTGACCGTCGCCGAAGCGCCAGTCGTACCGCACATTCTCGGCCAGCAATGCTGCCGGCGCGTTGGTCAGTTCCGCACCGAACCGGATGGGCCGCGACGGAAAGAGCACTGCATCAGCAGTGGGCTCCACGATGGTCACGCCGAACGAGGCCGCGTCCGACTTGTCCTCGGAGCAGGCGGCGAGGAGCGCCGCGCCAGCCAGCAGGAGCGAAGCGGCGAGCAGACCGCGTTGAAGCATTCGCAGGGGCGACAGTGACATGCGGGTTCCTGAAGCAACAGGCCATCTCATTCAGTAGGCGTGGGGTTAGCCCACAGGCGGGCAGGGCGGCAATAGTGAAGCAACGGAGGCCAAACGCTTGACGGTCTGCGGCCCGCTCTCGTAACCTAGCGGGCGGAGCGGCCATGTGTGCTGTTTCGAGCGTGGAACCCAGGAGTCGATTGTGGCAACCCGTCGTGGCAGCGGTGACTTGGATGATTTGAAGGCGAAGCTTGGCGGAACCGGCAGCACCGAAGCGGCACCGGCCGCCCCATCGGACGCAGAGGCCGGGGCGAACCATGCCCCCGCTGCACCCGCGCCGGCACCGGTGGCCGCCGCTCCTGCAGCAGCTCCCATCTCGCGCCCGAGTCTACCGGAAGCGGCCATCGAGGCGCCGCGCGTTGCCAACAATGCCATCGTGTTCGGCGTTGCCTTCTGCCTGATCGTGGGCGGCGGCTTCGGCTGGGGCTTCAGCCAGGTCAAGGCGGGACGTGAACTCATCCAGTCGCGCCGCACCTCGGCTGCGTCGGTGCTCGATAGCATCGAGAAGTCGGCTGTGCCGCTCCGCACCCTCAAGACGGCGCTGGTCACCCTCACTGTCCCCATGGGCTACAAGCCAGAGATTGAGGCAGCGATTACGACTGCATACGGCGCCCAGAAGCCCGTCGTCGAGCCGGCGACCCTCACCGGCGCGCAGACCCTGCTGGCCTACGATGGCACGCTGGCCCGCAAGCTGATCACCTTCTCTGCAGCCTCCTCCATCCTGGCCGAGCTGATTGATGCCCATGTCGTCGCGACCGAGCGCGACAAGGCTGACCTTGCGACCAAGCAGGGCGCCCTCCGCCAGTTCGGCATCCTCTTCGACATCGACGGCCAGATGGGCGCCTATCGCGCGCTTGAGGCGAACCCCGCCGCCGGCTTTGCGCCCAAGAAGGGCACGAAGGTCACCTTCGAGCAGCTCAAGGAGGCCCCCGCAGTGGCCGGCGCTCCGCCGACCTACGAGGTCACCCTCTCCAATGGCAGCAAGGTCGCGATCCCCGTCTACAACCTGCTGACCATCGACCCCGCTGAGCTCACCACGGAGGCGAGCGCTGACTCTGCCGCCAAGCGGTATGCCGGTCGCCTGACAGACATCATGAAGCGGCTCGATGCGCTTGTTGAGCTGCAGGCGGACCTGATCAAGTCGCTGAAGGAAATCAGCTCGTAACGGCGCGGGTGACGGTGCGCACGCCTCCCTCGCTCCTCGTCGCCGGGGGGCTCGACCCGCTCGGCGGCGCCGGGATCACCGCAGATGCTACGCTGGCGTCGGTGCTCGGGCTGGCTCCGCTTCCCGTGGCATTGGCCGTCGTGGAGCAGGACTCGCACGGCGTACGCCGCCTCTGGCCCAT
>CAIWGR010000053.1 GCA_903912275.1 uncultured delta proteobacterium | reverse complement strand
GAACCCTCCTTCTCGGGCTCCGGCAGGTCTACGACGAACCAGTCTACGTCGCTGTCGCAGAGGCGCTGGTGAAGCAGCGGCCCCTTCGCCAAGTCGACCGTTGTCGCGCTGTCGGGCAGGTCGTTCGGCTCGTTCTTGTCGTTTCCGACGGGGCAGGCTGCAAAGCGGGTGACCTCGAGCTGGTACGGTCCCTCAGCGCCCTCCACATCGGTCACCTCGAAGAAGACCTCGCCACCCTTCTTGCCCGCATCGACCTGGAAGGAATAGCCGGCTTGGCCACCAATCACCGCGCTATCACCTGGCTTGGAGCCCTTGTCGCCGCGCTGTGTGACGGTCATCGAGCCATCGCCCTTCGCGCCCTTGCCGCTCCGCAGCGAAGCAGGCGGAACATCGACAAAGAGCGTGTCGTCGGGCTGCAGGTTGGCGCCATACCAGTCGGGGTTGGCGGCACAGATGCGCGCCTCGTAACTGCCCGTGTCTGCGCTGGTCGCCGTCTCGGCCGAGTTGTTCGCCTCGAAGCGGTCTTCAAGCGAGCTGCAGGGCGGGAAAATCTCCACGCTGGGCACGTAGCTCATCTCGAGGCCGGGGGCGATGAAGACCCGGAGCAGCGCAACCTTGGTCGCGCCGACCTCGACCGAGATGGTGCGCGTCACAGTGGCTGCGGCAATCTTGTCGGTCTTGCTGCTGCGCCCCTCGTCCACCGCGATGGGGTTGGCGGTGTCCTCGCCATAGAGCGCGATGGCCACAGCGCTCGCGGCGATGAAGTCGGGCGGCGGGCTGCTGCCCGTGTCTTCGCGCAGCCGCTTGAACTTCATGGTCACCTCGACCCGCGCGCCGGGCACGACGGGGAGCGCGAGCCAGTCAGCGTCGCCGCCACAGGCCACCAGCTGCGCCTCGTCTGCTGGCGCCTGCGCAGGTGCGGCGGGGTCGGGCTGTGCCTCTTCCGGCTTCACCTCGCCCTTGAAGAACTTCGCCGAGAGCGGCTTGGCCGTCTCCGGGCTGTCGTTCTCCTCCTGCTTGTCTTCCAGCGCGCCGCAGCGCGGGAACTTCTTCAGCAGCGCGATCTCCAGATTGCGGCGCGCCGCAGCGTTTGTGGGGTCGATGCGGAGTGCGCGGGTGAAGCGCTCGATCGCATCGTCGTAGGCCTGATCGGCCATGAGGAGGTTGCCGAGCGCGACCAGCACCTGCACCTGCTTCTCCGGCTCGGCGATGCGCAGCGCCTTGAGCAGGGAATCGCGGGCCTCCAGCATCTTGCCAGCGTCCATCAGCACCAGGCCGCGGTCGTAGTCGTAGGCCGCCTGCTCTCTCGCGGCCTCGCCCGCCTCGTCGATGCGGGCCGCAGCGGCCTCGTGGTTCTTCACCGCGCGCATCTGCAGCGCGTCGGCGACCACCGGATCTTGGTGCATGAGAAGGTCGGAGCAACCGGTCAGGAGCGACAGCAACGCCAGCGCCGGCAAAGCGCGCCGCGCGTCGCCGATCGAGAGGCCGAGGAGCGCAAACAGCAACGCAAGGCCGACGAACCAGCCGAACTGCTCCTCCCGCTCCCGACGAAGCAACGAGCTCAACTCCGCCGCGTCGAACGAATCGATCTCGTGCAGCAGAAAACCGGCGATGGACTGATCGCCCGCGTACCGCACATACCTGCCGTCACCGGCCGTCGCGATGGCCTTCAACTGGTCTTCCACGAGCCGCGTCTGCACCACATTTCCCTGCCTGTCGCTGAGGTAGCCGCTCACGCTGCCGTCCGGGTTGCGCAGCGGAATCCGCGCGCCGGCGTCGGTGCCGAAGCCGATCGTGTAGACATGCATCTTGTCGGCGCTTGCCTTGCGCGCTGCAGCGACCGGGTCGCCTTCGTGGTCCTCGCCGTCGGTCAGCACCACCACAAGCTGTGACGCTGCACGCGAAAAGTTGGCGGCGCCACTGCCCGTCAGGAGCTTCTGGCTCTCTTCGAGCGCCCGCCCGATGGCGGTACCCTGCACCGGCATCTTCTCGGGGTCGAGGCGGTCGAGATAGAGCCGGATGGCGCCGTAGTCGCTCGTCAGCGGCGACTGCACAAAGCCAACGCCCGAGAAGACGACCAGGCCAACACGGTCGCCGTCCAGCTCGCGGAGCAGGGCATCAACCTCGCGCTTGGCCGCACCGAGCCGCGACGGTGAGATGTCGTCGGCGAGCATGCTCCGGGACACGTCGATGGCGATGACCAGGTCGATGCCCTCGCGCTTGATCTCGCGCGACCGTTCGCCCCACTGCGGACGGGCCAGCGAGAGCCCTGCGAGGAGCAGCGCCAGCGCGAAGAAGATGGTCCGCGCCGCCCGTCGCGGCAACGAGACCTGCGCCGCCATCTGCTCCACCGAGACCGATGCGCCAAGGCGTTCCACAACCGACGCGCGCCACCGCCACCAGAGCAGATCAGCGCCCACATAGACCAGCGGCGCGAAGCCAAAGACCAGCATCTGCGGCTCGGCCAGCGGCACAAACTGCCAGACCGCTGCAACCGCAAGCGCGCATACCAGCGCAGTCAGCCCGAGAAGTGCGAAGGTTCGTTGAAGGCTCACGGGAACCTCCGGATGAGCGTGCCGCCGAGCAGCGCTTCGGCGATGAGAAGCGCGAGGGCTGCGGCGAGGAACCAGTGGTAGACTTCGCGCTCATTCACGCTCGAAATGTCCTGAATCTGGCTCCGGTCGAGCTGGTCGAGGATGCCGCCGAGGTCGCGATCGAGCTCCGCCTTGTTCTCCGCCCGGTAGAAGGCGCCGCCCGAAGACTCGGCAATCTCCTTCAGCATGGTGGGGTCTGTGGGGAAGGACTGCTGGCGGAGGTCCATGCCGAACGGGGTGTCCACTGCGACGACCGCGTCGCCGTCGCGCCCGACCTGCACGGCGAAGATCTTGATGCCGTTGTCCTTGGCGATCTTGGCCGCTTCGCGCGGAGAGACATTGCCGCCGAGCTGCTTGCCGTCGGTGACAAGCACGATGGCCTTCGACTTCGCGGTCGACTCCATCAGTCCGCGTACCGCGAGACCGAGGCCGTTGCCGATGGCCGTTGCTGCCCCATCGATGGTCTCGAGCGTGAGCCGGGAGAGCAGCGTCACAACCGTGGAGTAGTCGAGCGTCAGAGGAAACTGGAGGAAAGCCTGCTTCGCGAAGACCACCATACCGATCCGGTCGCGCTCACGGCTCTTCACAAAGTCTGTGATGGTCGCGACCGCCGACTCGAACCGGTTGGGTGGCAGTTTGCCGGTGGTCTGCGCGACGGAGCGGACCTCGTTCACATCGAGGTCAATCGCCCGCATCGAGCCCGAGAGGTCAAGCACGACGAAGATGTCGATGCCCTCCACCGTCCTCTCGTCCACCGACTCAAGCTGCGGGCGGCCGAGCGCAATGCAGAGGGCGAAGACGGCCATCCAGCGGAGCGCTGGGAGCAGCCCACTCAGTCGCGCGCGGAGGCTCGTCCCGGCCTGCGCGGCGGGACCGAGGTGACCAAACTGCATCGCCGCGCGAAGGCCGCGGCGGCTCCAGAGACCGGCTGCCAGCGCCGCGAGAGCGGCTCCTACTGCGAGCCAGGGAAACTCAAGCGAGAGCGACTCTCCCGGAGCGATACAGCCCGTCAGCAGCATGGCCGCCGCCGCGATCAGGAGGAGGTGTCTCATGTCCGCTCCCCCGCGGAGGGCGGCACCGGCGGCAGCCCGCCAGCGAGCTCCGGCGGCGCCTCGACCCGCGCCTGACGGCGCTCGCAGACATCACCAATCCACCGCTCCACGTCGGCGAAGAGCGCCTCGCTTGCGCTCCGCGGAAGGCTGAACCGGGCGAACTTCACCATGTCCGACTCTTCGAGGATGCGGAGCAGGTCGATGCGCATGATGCCGAGCTCGGCGCCGTCACGCTCGAGCATCTCTCGAATCTCGGTGGTCGTCATCTCCGTCGCGTTCACCTCGAGCTCCGCACCGACAAAGCCGCGCAGAATCTCCGACAGCCGCAGGTGGAAGTCGACCAACTGCTCGGCGTCGAGCAGGTTCTCCGCTGCGAGCTGCGCGAGCGCCTCACGGGCAATCTCTTCGGGCGGCCGCATCGGAATGGGCCGCATCGCCTCTTCGCGGAGCCGCCTGTAGCGCCGCACCAGCACCGTGATGAGCGCGCCGAGCCCGGCAGCAACGAGCGCAGCAAGACCGCCGGCGAGCCAGTAGTTCAGCGTCGGAACCTCCATCGCGGGAGGCTGCGGCGCCGGCTCTGGCGCGGCCTCGTTCGCCAGCGCAGCAGGAATCTCCACCACGAAGCCGGGCAGGTCGCTGCGGGCCTGAAGCCCCGACCGCCGCGTGAACAGCGCCGACGCAGCGGGGATCTCGAACCTGCCCGTCCGGAAGATGACGAATTCCGCCTCCCACGACCCGTCGGGCAACCGGACAGGCGGCTTGGCGGTGGTCTCCAGATAACGGAACCCCACCGCCTCGACCCGCGTGAGCACCCAGTCCTCATCAACAG
>CAIWGR010000052.1 GCA_903912275.1 uncultured delta proteobacterium | reverse complement strand
GTGGTCGGCCTGTCGGGCACCTGCACGGGCACTGCGCTGCAGTACTGGGTGCACAACTACGCCTACAAGCTGGTGATCTCGGGCAAGCCCTTCTTTGCCTGGCCTGCCTACGTGCCGGTCATCTTCGAGATGTCGATCCTCTTTTCGGCCTTCGCGACGATCTTCAGCATCATGGGCTTCTGCCGGCTTCCCCGCTGGAACCACCCCATTTTCGGGTCGACGCGCTTCGAGAAGGCGTCGGACGACAAGTTCTTTATCTCGATCGAGTCGGCCGACCCCAAGTTTGAGGCGACCCGCACTGCGGAGTTCCTCAAGGGCATCGGCGCGAAGCATGTGGAGCTGGTGGAGGAAGAAGCATGAATCGCATGACCCGTCTCTTCGTGGGCCTCACGGGCCTGCTGGCGGCTTCGGCGCTGACCGGATGCCGCGGCACTCCCTCGGCCGATCCGCCGATTCATCTCAACCCGAACATGGACAATGTGACCTACATCCAGGGCCAGGAGGGGAATCCCCACTTTGCCGATGGTCGTGGCATGCGTCCACAGGTTACGGGCACGGTCGCGCACTCGGACGAGGCGGACGACAACCACCTTCAGGAAGATGACCACAAGTACCGCGGCAAGTCGGGTGGTGGTTGGGCGACGACGCTCCCGATGCCGCTGACGGAAGAGGTGCTGGATCGTGGCGAGGCCCGGTTCAACATCTACTGCCAGCCCTGCCACGGACAGGCCGGCCTCGAGAACGGTGGCATCGTGCCGACCCGCGCGGGCAATTGGCTTGTGCCGTCGCTGCATGGCGACCGGCAGCGGAGCTACGCCGTCGGGCAGCTCTTCGACATCATCTCTAACGGCATCAACACCATGCCCTCCTATCGCAGCCAGATCCCGACGGAAGACCGTTGGGCGATCGCGGCCTATGTGCGGACGCTCCAGCTGAGCCACGCCACCACGATCGAGACGGTTCCGGCAGATGTGGCCAAGACGCAGCAGTGGGCAAAGTAATGTCGCACCCTACCGCTCCTCATCTGGACGCCCAGTCGGCCTCCCTCCCCGCCTCCTCCCTCTGGTCGAAGTCGCCCATCCTTGGCGCTGTCATCGGCCTGCTCGGGCTTGTCGGCATGTTTGTGACGGGCAGCTTCCACGGTGAGGGCCTCTTCGCCTACCTGGTGGCCTACCTCTTCTTCTTCAGCCTCGCGATGGGCGCGCTCTTCTTCGTCGTCATCCAGCACGCAACGCGCGCTGGCTGGAGCGTCGTGGTGCGGCGTCTGGCGGAGATCCTGTCGATGGGCTTCCCCGTGCTGCTGGTGCTCTTTGCACCGATCGCGCTCGGAGCCCACGACCTCTACCACTGGACCCACCTGGATGAGGTAGCAAAGGACCCCATCCTGACGGCGAAGTCGGGCTACCTCAACATGGGCTTCTGGCTCGGTCGGGCGGTCTTCTACCTGGTGGCATCGTCGGCCTACGCCTGGTTCTTCTACAGCAAGTCGGTGAAGCAGGATGCGAATGGCGACCTCGCCTACTCGCACGCCACCCGCGGCGCGAGCTACCCTGCGCTGCCGGTGCTGGCTCTGTCGGTCACCTTCGCAGCCTTTGACTGGAGCATGTCGCTCGACCCGCACTGGTTCTCGACCATGTTCGGTATCTGCTTCTTCGCTGGCGGGATGATTTCGCTCCTGGCGACGCTGGCCATCATGGGCCACAGCCTCAAGACGGCCGGCCCGCTCGCGGTTGTGACCACGGAGCACTTCCACGACATCGGCAAGCTGATGTTCGGCTTCACGGTCTTCTGGTCCTACGTGAACTTCTCGCAGTTCATGCTCATCTGGTACGCCAACATCCCCGAAGAGACGAAGTGGTTCGCTCATCGCTGGATTGAGACGGGCTGGGACAAGTTCAGCATCTTCCTGGCCTTCGGCCACTTCGCGTTGCCCTTCTTCTTCCTGATGACCCGTCACACGAAGCGGAACAAGGTCACGCTGCTCGCTGCCTCCTTCTGGCTGCTCGCGATGCACTACCTCGACATGTTCTGGCAGGTCATGCCGACCGAGCAGCACCACGGTCCCCACTTCACGGCAGCGCACGGCCTGTCGCTGCTGATGATCGGCGGCTTCTTCTTCGCGCTTGTCGGTGTGTTCCTCAAGAAGAGCTCGTTGGTGCCGGTCAAGGACCCGCGCCTCTCCGAGTCGCTCCGTTTTACCAACTTCTAATCCAAGGACTGCGCTGTGAGCGAAACTACTCCAGAGAACGGTTCAACGGGCAGCGAGAACCAAGACGAGTCGCTGAAGATGGCCCATGTATGGGGCGTCAGCACGGCTGAGGATGTGCGCGGTCTGCCCTCGTGGCGGGACGAGAAGCTCTCCCCCGAAGCAGTCGCCCAGGGCTTTGAGAACGACCCGCCGCCGCCGCGCGGCCTCGTGATGGCCACGGTCATTGTCATCGGCCTCGTGCTGGTGTCGGCCGTGGGGGTTGCGCAGTACTTCCAGAAGACCGTCCACGATGTGGCGCTCGAGCGGGACTGGTCGAAGAGCGATCCACGCCTCACCGACCTGCGCGCGAACGCGGCAACCTACCTGAACGGCTACGGCAAGGCAGACAAGGGTGGCTACCAGGTGCCCATCTCGGTCGCCAAGTCGATCCTGCTCGCCCATCCCGGACTTCTCGCAAGGCACCCCCTTGCGCCGAAGCCTCCGGAGGCTGAGAGGGCCGCGAAGTGCGTGCTGGCGGCCGATGGCAGCCTCTCGCTCGCGGCCGAAGGTTCGGGTCTCCCCGAGGGCACAAGCCTTGTGGACTGCCCTGCAGGGTTTGTTGAGGGAAGCGGCGACGGCTCGGGCGTTGCGGCGAACGGTTCGGGCGAAGGCTCAGCACAGGCGAAGCCCTAACGAGGTCTAGGTGTTCGGACTCACGCGAAATATGCTGGCAGCAGCGCTCACCATCTCCGGATGGATGGGTGCGGCAACAGCACAGGCCGAGCAGCTCCCCAAGGAGTTGGAGGGCGTGGGTATCACGGAGCACCTGGGTGACTCGGTTGACCTCAACCTGACCTTTGCTGACCACACGGGCAAGATGGTTGCCCTGCGCGACCTTGTTCGCGGCGACATCCCCGTGCTGCTTACGCTCAACTACTATGGATGCCCCATGCTTTGCGGCATCCAGCTCAACTTCCTCCGGGAGGCGCTCGGCGATCTGGACTGGGTGCCGGGCAAGCAGTTCCGCGTTATCACGGTGAGCTTCGACCCACGCGAGCGGTCGAGCCTGGCCGCCAAGAAGCGGGAGGCGAACCTCAAGGCGCTCGGCAAGGGCGATGTCGACTGGCAGTTCCTGACCGGCAGCGCGGAGAGCATCAAGGCGCTGACCTCGCAGATGGGCTACAACTACCACTTCGTGGAGTCCTCTCAGGAGTTCGCCCACCCGGCGGCCATCATGTTCCTGTCTCCGACGGGTCTGGTGTCGCGCTACATCTACGGGCTGAACTACTACCCGCGCGACCTCAAGTTCGCGCTGATCGAGGCGTCGGCAGGCCGCGTGGGCTCGTCGGTCGACAAGATCATCATGAGTTGTTTTCACTACGACCCGGCGAAGGGCAGTTATGTGCCGTTCGCCTGGGGCGTGATGCGTCTGGGCGCCGCGTTTGCGGTGCTGGCCCTTGGTTCCATGATTTTTGTGCTGCGCCGGCGGGAAAAGCTTTCCGCCGTGCCTTCAGTGTGAGGAAGAGAGACAATGAAGACCCCCTTGCTGGCAGATGGCTCCGGTGCGACCTTCTGGCTCCCTGAGGCAGCTTCCACGTTCGCTGCCGACCACGACTATCTTTACTACCTGATCTTCTGGATCAGCACCTTCTTCTTCGTCGTGATGATGGGGGCGATGGCCTACTTCATGGTGAAGTACCGCCGCCGGAAGGAGGGTGAGACGACGTCGGACATCCACGGCAACACGACGCTGGAGATCGCCTGGAGCGTGCTGCCTACGCTCATCCTTGGTGTCTTCTTCGTGCTGGGTTTCCGTGGCTTCATCGACACGCTGACGCCGCCGGCCAACACACTGAACATCAATGTGACGGGCCAGCAGTGGTCGTGGTCGTTCACCTACCCCAATGGTGGCAACGACGCTGTGCTTGTGGTCCCCGTGGGCAAGCCGGTGAAGCTGACGATGACCTCTGTGGATGTCATCCACAGCTTCTACGTTCCGGCCTTCCGCGCCAAGCGCGACGTGGTTCCGGGCCGTTACACGGTCCTCTGGTTCCAGTCCGACAAGCTCGGCGAGTACGATGTACTCTGCACCGAGTACTGCGGCACGAGCCACTCCTTGATGCTCTCGAAGGTCAAGGTCGTTTCGCAGGAGGAGTATGATGCCCACCTCAAGGGGCTGACCGGCTGCCAGGACGGCCAGTCTCTCGCGGAGTGCGGCGGCGTTGCCTTCAAGCGGAACGGCTGCAACTCCTGCCACTCGGTGGATGGCAGCAAGATTGTCGGTCCCTCGCTCAAGGGCGTCTACGGCACCGAGCAGGCCCTCGCGGACGGCAGCAAGGTGATGGCGGACGAGCAGTACATCCGCGAGTCGGTCATGAACCCGA
The DNA here is from genome assembly GCA_903912275.1 of uncultured delta proteobacterium. GTDB lineage: Bacteria > Myxococcota_A > Bradymonadia > REDH01 > REDH01 > CAIWGR01. Next base: position 441 of record CAIWGR010000052.1, on the reverse strand, counting down.
TGGCCAAGATTGTCGCGGGCTACCCCGCCGCAATGCCGGTCTTCGCCGGTCGCATCAACGAAGAGCAGATGGGCGCGCTGGTCGAGTACATCCGCTCCATCAAGTAGTCTCGTCGCTTTTAAGATTCTGTTTTCTTTCGATTTCGGTGTGAGGAATCACCATGTCGGCTACCTCGATTGACCATTCGCCCTCCCACGCAGCTGGTGAGCACGGGCATCATGACAACTACCTCGTAGCCAAGAAGGGGATCAACTCCTGGATTTGGACGGTAGACCACAAGCGACTCGGGATCATGTACCTGGTGGCTGTCATCTTCTTCTTCATCGTGGGCGGCCTCGCGGCCATCGCGGTGCGGTCGGAGCTGCTGCACCCGGGCAAGGATTTCATGGACGCGAACGCCTACAACAGGATGTTCACGCTCCACGGCGCGGTGATGGTCTT
>CAIWGR010000051.1 GCA_903912275.1 uncultured delta proteobacterium | reverse complement strand
TCCAGCGCGTCATAGGCGACCGCATCGCGGTCTTGAACATCCAGCGCCTGCTGGAAGGCCTTTGCAGCAGCATCCAAGTCGCGAAGCTTCTCCTCCGCGAGCGCGCCGACCCGCCGAAGCAGTTCGCCCTGTGCAGCGGGGTCGTAGGAGACCTCCACCTTGCGCGTCAGGATGCCGCTCAGCGCCGACCAGTCCTCCGTCACCGTGTAGATCCGCTCGAGGGCGTCGAGGGCCAGCGTGTTCTCACCATCAATCGCCAGCGCCTGGTCGAAGAAGACCTCCGCCATCTCGGGCCGGTTGAGCTTCTCCTCCTGGATGCGACCAGCCGCAAGCCGGAAGGGCAGTGTCGCCTCCTCCGAGTCGTCTGCCGCCACGCGACCGATGATCGAGCGGTAGAGGTCGATGAGCGCAGCATGTTCGCCAGCGAGGTCGGCCAACCGCTCGAGCTCGAGACGGAGCTCCTCTTCGGTCGGAGCCAGGTCGAGCGCCTTGGCGACGACCGTGAAGGCCATCGCGGCGTTGCTCAGCTTCTGCTCAAAGACCGGCACCGCGCGGAGCAGCATCGTCTTCCGCTCCCACAGGTCTTCGGTATAGGTCGCGCGGTCGACGATCAGGCTGCCAAGGGCGGCCCAGTTCTCCATCGACTCGTAGAGCGACTCAAGCGCTGCACATGCGTCCGCATCGGTGATGTCGAGATCGGCAATCCGCTCGAGAGCGGCAACCGCCTTCTCGGGGTTCCGGACCTCATTCGACCAGATGCCAGCGATGCGGTGAAGGATCTCAATCCGGTCGGTGTCGGTCGCGAGGAGCGCCGCCTTCTGCTCCAGAATGGCCGCGCACTTCTCCCACTGACCGAGGCTTCCAAAGAGGCCATCGAGCCGGTCGAGCGCATCGACGCTCTCAGGCTGCGACGCAAGAACGCGCTCCCAGGCTCCGACGGCCTTCTCGCGGTCGCCGATGGTGTCGGCGTAGAGTTCACCAAGCTGGATAAAGATGGCGACATGATCGCCCTCCTCCACATGCTTGCCTGCAACGAGCCGCTCAAGCACATCGGCCAGCGGCTCCGCACTTGCCACCTGCTGGTAGAGGGCACGAAGCTGGCGAAGGTCGTCACCGTTCTCGGGCTGCAGCAGCAGCGCCTTCGCGAAGCGCTCGATGGCGGCCTCGGCATTGTCCAGGCGCTCGGCCTGCACACGGCCGGCGCGCACGAGCAACGGATGCTGAGCACCAGCGTTGGGCGCGAGTTCCACCAACCGGTCGAGCACATCTGCCCACTCCTGGTCCCGCTCGAGCCGCTCAAGCAGCAGCGAAAGCTGCTCCCAGGCATTCGGGGCGTCCGGCTGGATGGCCGCGACCCGGCGCCAGAGCTCCACGGCATCGTCGGAACGATCAAGCAGTTCGTCGGCAAGGAGCGCCATGCGCTCCAGGTAGCCTACGCGGGCACCATCTTCGGGTGCGAGCTCAAGCTGTCGCTCGAGGACGTCGAAGAGGCGAGCCCAGCTTTCGGAGGCGAGGAAGAGACGCTCAAGCGCATCGAGCGCCGCCTTGTGCGTCGACTCCGACTCCAGAATCTCCTCATACGAAGAGACCGCTGCCTCGGCGTCGTCTAGGTGCTGCTCCTGAACCTCGGCGCGACGCCAGAGGAGCGCAACCACCTGCGCCGGCTCAAAGAGGCCATCGCGACGGCGGGTCAGCACCGGCGCAAGGTCGGCCCAACGCTGCTGCGCAAGGTAGATGCGGTCGAGCGCTTCGAGCGCCGTGGCATCCGCCTCGTCCACCGACAAGACCGTGAGCCAGGCCTTCTCCGCCCCATCGAGTTCGCCAAGTTCCGACTCAAGAATCCGGCCCTGACGGGTTGCGTAGTCCTTCTTGTCGTCGTCCGAGAGATCCTCGCGGAGCAGGTCACCGAACACATCGGCGACCTCCGACCACTTCTTCGTCGTTGCGGCGAACTGTTCGAGCTGATCGCGAAGCCCCGTCTCGGTCGGCCGCTCCATGAGGGCCTGTGCCGTCGCGACAAGGCCTGCGCCCTGGTCCTTCAGTTCGGAGACCTGAACCTCCGCCGTCTCAAGCCAAATGCGGAAACGCTCGTCACCGTCGCTCTCGACCTCGATGCGTGCACGATTGAGCGTGACGAGCGCCTTCCAGCGACCAAGCGCGCGGTAGGAGGGTTCGAGCCAGGCAGCCACCGCCTGAACCTCGCTCCCCGCAGCGAGCAGCCCCTCGAGCGCCGCAATCGCATCGGCGTCATGCTCGCTCTCGCGCAGCACCTCGCCATAGGTCTCCACCGCATCGCCAGGGCGACGGAGGAACTCGGCCATCACACCTGCAAGCCGAAGCCGAAGCGTCCGCTTCCACGACGCCTCATTGGCCGCGTCAACCTGACGCTGCAGGGTATCTGCGACCTCCTTCCATGCCTCTGCGGCCTGATAGAGCCGCTCAAGGCTCACCAGCGCTTCGGCATCGCTGGCGTCACGCCCTGCGAGCTCTTCGAGCACCTCGATGGCGGCCTTGTGGTCCTCGACCTTCTCCTCGAGAATCCGCGCGGAGCGCAGCAGAATCGCCCGCTGCTCGGTCGGCTCCCCTACGCTCTCGGCAAGCTCCCGGAAGAAGTCCGACAGGTCGCGCCAGTTCTCCAGCGCGCCCGCGAGCCGCTCGAGCGCATCGAGTGTCGTCGCACGCGCCTCTTCGGTCGCGGCGCGGCGGTAGGCTGCGAAGGCGGCTTCGGGCAAACCGTTCAAGCCCTCTTCGACCTCCGCGAGTTCCACGAGTCGATCGTGCTTGGCACCCGTCGTCTCGGCACCTTCGGCGATGACCTCGATGACCCCTGCCAGACGGACACCATCGCGCTCTTTGCGGTAGATCGGCGCGAGAATCAGTGCAGACTCCACGGCCGCCTCACCGCTCTCCATGAGCTGAACCAACGCGTCGCGCGTCGCCACGTGGTCGCTCGCTTCACCCAAAATCGCGCCGTAGATCGCCAGCGCGCCGGGCAGG
>CAIWGR010000050.1 GCA_903912275.1 uncultured delta proteobacterium | reverse complement strand
TGGTCGCCGATGACATCGCCGCCGCGGAGCGCAGCCATGCCGATCTCGCCTTCGGCGCGTGGCGCGATGTGGCCGAAGCGGGCCTGCTCCATGACTGCGGAGGCTGCCCGTCCTTGGTGCGCTGCAAGGGCGAGGAGCTTGGCGGTACCGGAGGGCGCATCCTTCTTGAGTCGGTGATGGGTCTCGACGACCTCGATGTCGAAGGAGGCGGGGAGTGCTCTGCTGGCGAGTGTCACGAGCCTGCGGAGCATGGCGACGCCGAGGCTGGTGTTGGCGGTGTGGAGCAGCGCAGTGTGGCGTGACGCGTCGTCCATTTGGGCTTCGGCCTGCGCCGTGATGCCGGTGGTGCCGGAGAGGAGGGGGATGCGGCGAAGTCCGCAGAGGCGGGCAACCTCGCGCAGTGCTTCGGGGGAGGAGAAGTCGATGATGAGGTCGGCGTGGAGCGCGTCGAGCTCCTGCTCGAGCCGTGCGAGGTTTTCGCGGCCTACGCGATGGACGAGGTCGAAGCCTCCCTGTCGGTCTGCGGCCTGCTCGATGGCCAGACCCATGCGGCCGTTTGCGCCGACGAGGACGGTGCGGAGCGGGCGGCTCACCTGGGCACCCCGAGCGCCTCGAGGCTTGCGAAGAGCTCGGCCTCCTCCGCGCTCGACAGAGGGAGCATGGGGAGGCGCAGGTTCTGGTTCTCGAAGCCGAGCCACGCGAGTGCGGCCTTGAGCGGCGCGGGGCTGGCCTGCTTGAACATGAGTTGGTGGAGGGCCGCAATCTTGGGTTGCAGCGCCTGCGCGGCGGCGAGGTCACCGGCGGCCATGGCGTCGCAGAGTGCGCTCATCCAGGCCGGCGCCATGTTGCCGACGACGGAGATGACGCCGTGACCACCGAGCGCCATGAAGGGGAGGGTGGTCGCGTCGTCGCCCGAGAGCAGGAGCTTGTGGCCCGCCTCTGCGATGAGGAGGCTGTCGGTGAGGAGGTCTGCGGAGGCCTCTTTGAAGCCGAGGATGTTGGGCAGCGCGGCGATGGCGAGCATGGAGGAGAGGGTAAGCCCGACGGCGGTGCGGCCGGGGACATTGTAGGCGATGACCGGCAGCGGCGAGGCCTCGGCGGCCTGGGTGAAGTGGGCGACGAGGCCGGCCTGGGGCGGCTTGTTGTAGAAGGGGACGACGACCATGAGGGCGTCGACAGGTGCCTCGGTGCCGAAGAAGCGGACCTGTTCGACCGCGTCGCGCGTGTCGTTGGTGCCTATGCCGCCGACGATGCGGGCGCGGGAGCCTACGGCGGCGCGGACAGTGCGCATGGCGGCGAGGCGCTCATCGCGCGACATGGTGGCCGACTCGCCGGTGGTGCCGCAGACGACGATGCCGTCGACGCCGTTGGCAACGGTCCAGTCTGCGTGGCGGGCGAGGGTGTCGTGGTCAATCTCGCCGCTTGCGCGAAAGGGGGTCGGGATGGCGATGTAACAGCCGCCGAAGGGATGGGGCATGGTGCGGTTCCTAGAAAAAGGATGCAGAAAATTGGACTTGGGGTTGGTCTGCGACGAGGGCGCTCGCATTACACGCGGTGGCAGTCGAAAGGCTACGGCGAAGGGTCAATGGAGTTGGACATGAGCGCAGTATTGGCGGTGTTGGCAAGCGCGGGGCTGGGAATCTGGGCGAGTTCGATCGCGATTCGTGCGGTTCTGCTCGCGGTTCCGTCGCGGGACGCGCGCTCGTAGTTCACTCGAGCCGCCAGGACTCGAAGGTAGGCGGTTTGGAACGGGCAAGCTCTTCGAGGAAGAGGCTGGCCCGGGCGTAGACCCGTCCTTCGGTGCGCGAGAAGTAGGTCGCGGGTCGCAGGAGATAGAGGTCTCGTTTTGCGCGGGTTGCGGCGACGTAGAAGAGGCGTCGTTCCTCTTCGAGGTCGTCTCCGGATGCGGAGCGGGCTGAGGGGAACTGGTCTTCAGCGAGCCAGATGAGGAAGACGGACTGGAACTCGAGTCCCTTGGCCTGGTGAACGGAGGAGAGGATGACCCGCTCGGTCTCGGGGTTGGCGTCGGCCTGAAAGTCGGAGCCGGTGCCTGGGTCGAGGGCGAGGGAGTCGAGGAAGGCGGGGATGTTGGGCTGTCCGGCGGCGTAGGCGACGAGGGTATCGAGGTCGCGGAGTCGGTTGGCCGGGTTGTCGTCGATGCGTGCGAGTAGGTCGTCGTAGAAGGCGGCGCGGAGTCGCTCGATGGCGCGTGAGGGGCTTTGCTGGAGCTCGTCGGCGAAGAGTTCGGCGAGGACCTTGGCGATGGGTTCGAAGGCGCCTGCTGCCCGCTTCGGAAGCGAGAGGAGTCGCGGGTTGGTGAGCGTCTCGGGGATGGCGCCGCAGGAGAGAAGCTGGTCATGGATGCGGGCTGCCGCTGCCGGTCCGATGCCGTCGACGAGCGTGGCGAAGCGGAAGAAAGCGATGGCATCGCGGGGGTTTGCGGCGAACTTCAAGAGCGAGAGGACATCTTTGATGTGGCGCTGCTCGAAGAACTTGAGGCCTGAGCGGATCTCGAAGGGGATGTTGCGGCGGCCGAGCTCAATCTGGAGCTCCATGGAGTGCCAGTGGGCGCGGTAGAGGACGGCGATGGAGGCGAGTTCGACGCCCTCATCGCGGAGCTCGAGGATGCGCTGCGCGACGAAGGCGGCCTGCTCGGACTCGTCGCGGGCGATGATATTGGCGGGGATGGGGCCGGCCGGGTTGGAGGTGAAGAGCTGTTTGGGGAACTGGGCCGGGTTGTGGCTGATGCTGACGTTGGCGAGCGCGAGGAGCTCGGGCGAGGAGCGGTAGTTCTGCTCAAGGTTGTAGGTGACGGCTTCCGGGTAGCGGATGGGGAAGTTGAGGATGTTGGAGATGTCGGCGCCGCGGAAGGAGTAGATGGCCTGGCAGTCGTCGCCGACGACCATCACGGAGCGGTGACGTGCGGCCATGAGGTCGACGATTTCGCACTGGATGGGGTTGGTGTCTTGGAACTCATCGACGAGGAGGTGGTCGAAGCGGCGCTGCAGTGTCTCGCGGACGTCGTCGTGTTCACGGAGGAGGCGGCGCCAGAGGACGAGGAGGTCGTCGAAGTCTGTGACGCCGGCCTCGAACTTACGGCTCTGGTAGAGGGCGATGCAGTCGCCGATTTCTGATGTGAGCGCGGAGAAGGCGGAGGCCCGTTCGAGGATGAGGGGCTCGAGGTCGCGGCCTGTGTTGATGGCTGCGGAGAGGAGGTCGCGGAGGGTCGATGCT
>CAIWGR010000049.1 GCA_903912275.1 uncultured delta proteobacterium | reverse complement strand
TGGTTCAACCGGTCGGTCTTTGAGGCGCTCGCCTTCGTGAAGGCCGATAGCAGCGCGTCCATCCCCAACCTGCAGCTCCACTGCCTGCCCTGGGCCTACCCGTCGCCCAACCAGGATGCGCCCGTGCGGCCCACCGTGGACGAGCGGCCCGCCCTCACGCTGCTGCCCACCCTCATCTACCCCGAAAGCCGTGGCACCATCCGGCTGGCGAGCACCAACCCGCTCGCGGCGCCGGTCATCGACCCCGGCTTCCTCAAGGCAGAGGCCGATGTGTCGCTCCTCATGCGTGGCATCGAACTCACGCGCGAAATCATGGCCCATCCGGCCATCAACGGCGAGCTCAACGGTGAGCTCCATCCGGGCCCCAGCTTCTTCGACAAGGCCGCGCTCCGGAAGGAGCTGCCGAACCGGGTCTGCACCGTCTACCATCCCGTCGGCAGCTGCCGCATGGGCACCGACGAGCGGGCCGTGGTCTCGCCCGACCTCAAGGTGCGCGGATTCGACAACCTGCGGGTTGCAGACGCAGCCATCATGCCCACCATCATCGGCGGCAACACCAACGCGCCGGCCATCATGATCGGTGAGCGGTGTGCCGACTTCATCAAGGCCGCGCAGGCCTGACCTGGCTAGCCTTCTGCGCGCCGGCGCCAGATACGGGCGAATAGCAGGGCTGCCAGTGCCGAGATGGAGGCTAGGCCCAGGCGCCAGGTTGTGGGGCTCTCGTGCGGTGTGCCGACGATGGTGTACCAGGTCGCGGCAGACTGGCGGGCGGCCTCGTCGGTGAGGGCGAAGGGCTCGTCGAAGTCGGTGGGGCAGAGGTACTCAAAGCGGGTGAGCCCGGTGATGTCTGTGGAGAGCTGGTGGCAGGGGCCGATGGGCTGATGCAGGCCGGTGCTGCGGTGGTGCTCCGGAACCGAGAGCAGGCCGATGGCGAGCAGCGCAGGCAGGTAGAGGGCGAGCAGCAGCCGCGCGGTGCGGTCTGCAGGGTGGTGGTGGGCGTCGGGCTTGCGGAAGAGGGGCGGCAGCGCGAGCGCGGCGTAGAGGGCGAAGGCGACCGTGACGGCGATGGGGCCGGGCGTGCCTCCGTCGAGCTGCTGGAGCAACGTCATCTGCACCATCATCAGCGCCGTGGAGAGGCCTGCGACCTTGAGGAAGCCGGCGGCGATGGCGTTGCGGTCGAGCGTCTGGCGGCCGCGCAGGGTGTGGTCGATGAGCCAGGCGAAGGAGCCGGTGAAGGTGAGGACCCAGAGTGTGCTCGAGGAGGGGGCGCCGAGAAGGCGGAAGGCGATGGGCTTGTCTGTGTCGTGCCAGGTCCACCAGAGGAACTTGGCGCCGATGATGTCGTAGGGGGCGTAGAAGAGGGCGGCGGCGAGGCCGGCGAGTGCGGCGCCCGACCAGCGGGGGAGGTGCAGGTGGCGGGCCGAGACGGTGGGCCAGTACATGAAGGAGAGGTAGACGCAGGGGATGTAGAGGGGCATGCGCGGCGTGAGCATGATGGTGCCCTGCGCCTGCCAGAAGTTATCGACCAGCGGCAGCGCCATGAAGATAAAGTCGTTGGCGGTGCCGGCGATGAGGGCGGCACACCAGATGAGGAGATGGTCGCGGCCGCGGGCCTTTGCGTGGAAGAGAGCGACCAGGGCGGAGGTGATGAAGAGGAGCTCGCCCAGCATGAAGCTGGGGAGGTTTGCCCACTGCGTGAGCGGGTTGGCGACGTGGTGAAAGTCAGGGGGCATGGGGCGGCTCTACGGGTGCGCCTTTGCCGCCGAAGGTGGTCTCGTCGTAGCGGCGGTGCTCCTGCCGATCGGTGCCGTGGAGGCGGTCGAAGATGGCGGAGTGGTGGCCGTAGTTGCAGTGGAAGAAGACGTGGTGGTCGTCGTGGAACTTGTTGCTGGTGTGGAAGGGGAGGGGCCAGGAGACCTTGACGCCCGAGTGGTCGATGGCGCCAATGAGGTAGGTGTAGAGGATGACGGCGACGTAGACGCCCCAGTGGACCGGCAGGATGAAGGCGCAGGCGAGGAGCACGCTCTGGTGCATGATGAACTCGACGGGGTGGACGGCCGTCATGGTGAAGATGGTGGGGGCGAGGAACTTGTGGTGGTGGCGGTGGACGTGGCGGAAGAGCCAGCGGCCGTGGAGGAGGCGGTGGCTGTAGTAGAGGCCTGCGTCCATCATGAGGGCGAGGAGGATGCCGCTGACGGGGAGCCACCAGAGCGGGTAGTCGGTGGGCTGCATGTAGAGCATGCTCGGGCCGCCGCCGACAACGTAGGCGGCGAAGGTGCCGCCGATGAGTGCGCCGAGCAGGATGTTGCCGGAGCCGAGCCAGAAGCCGCGTCGGACGGTGGCGGCGTCGGGCATGCGGTTGGGCTGGATTTTCCAGTGGGCGGCGTCGGCGCGGCGGCGGCTGTAGAAGTGGTAGTGCACCGCGCCGCACATGCCCCAGTAGGTGACGAGGGTGACGGCGATGGAGATGCCGACCATGGTCAGCCAGGAGGCGAGCGTCAGAGACATGGGGACTCACGCGGGAGGTGGGTTGGGGATACCGAGGTGGGGCGACGGGGGCAACCTGCGTCTGCGGTGTGCCGTTGACCGCGCGCGGGTGGGCGGGGTAGTCGGTCGGGCGTGCTACAATCGGAGGAAGTGATGGGTGCAGCGAAGTGGAGCGGGGTTGCGGCGTTGATGTTGTTGGCAGCCTGTGGCGAAGATACGCTGCAGAAGGCTGCGGGCGGCGGCAGCGGCGACACAGGCGCCTCGGTCACCGATGTGGAGGATGTGGCCGATGGTTCGGTTGCATCGGATGCGGCGACGGATGAGGGCAGCGGCTCGGGCGCAGCCGACACGGGCGTGGCGGATACCACGCAGGAGGATGCGGCAGACGGTGGTTCGGACAGCGGCGTGCCGGTGGTCATCGATTGCCGGAATGACTTCATCCTGCCGGATACCGCGACGCTGGCCTGCGCTGTCGCATCGTGTGGCGCCGAGGCGACGGCGGCCTTTGGTGGCGCGTTTCCGACCAGCTGGGGCGGGCCCTGCGCGGAGCTCTTCACCTGCCTCGCCGGGTGCGACTGCGTCGATGGGACCTTCGCGCTCGAGACCCCCTGCGGCTCGATTTGCGCAGCCGATTTTATGACACCGGCGTGTGAGACCGCGGGGCCCGCCTTTACCGCATGTGCGCAGACCAACTGCGTTGATGGGTTCGCCTGTGACGATGGCTCGGTGATTGAGACGGCGCTCGTCTGTGATGGGAATCCCGATTGCGCCACGGGCGAAGACGAGGCGAACTGCGGCGGCGACTTTGCCTGTGGCGATGGCACGACGGTTCCGCAGACCTGGGTGTGCGATGGGTTCGGCGACTGTGCCAATGGTGCCGATGAGGCCGACTGCCCTGCCTTTGATTGCGGCAACGGCGAGACGGTCCCGCTGGACTGGGCCTGCGACGGGTTCGGGGACTGCGCGAACGGTGCGGATGAGCTGGCCTGCCCTGTGTTCTGTGCTGACGGCAGCGAGGTGCCGGTGGAGCAGGTTTGCGACCTGCGCGCCGACTGTGCCGGTGAGCCGACCGATGAGTTCTACTGCACCGGCTTCAGCTGCGGTGATGGTAGCGTCGTAGAGGCGAGCGCGGCCTGCAACGCAGCGACGGACTGTGCCGACGGCAGCGACGAAGACCCGCTCCGCTGCAGCTACCCCTGCACGGATGGTGGGAGCATCGCGTCGGCGTCGCGCTGTGACGGAACGCCTGACTGCTCCGCCGGCGAGGACGAACTGGCCTGCACCTTCTACGCCTGCAGCGAATTCCGAGTGCCGGTCGCGGCGCGCTGCGACCGGAACGCCGACTGCCCGAGCGGCGACGACGAGGCGGGCTGCCTCTTTGACTGTGGCGATGGCACGAGCATCGATCTCGCGCTCTCCTGCAACGGCGCACCGGACTGTGCAGATGGTACGGACGAGGTGCGCTGCCCCGTGCTCTGCGGCGACGGCTTTGAGGTGCCGGCGGAGTATGTCTGCGATGGGTTCACCGACTGCTTCCCCGGCGGCGAAGATGAGCTTCCCTGCCCGTTTGACTGCGGCGGCGGCCTGGTGTTGCCCGTGGGCGGTCGATGCAACGGCGCCTCGGAATGCGCCGATGGGAGCGATGAGGCAGGCTGCCCCTTCACCTGCACGGATGGCGCCGTCGTGGGCTCGTTCCAGGTGTGCGACGTCTTCGCAGACTGCTCCGACGGGAGCGACGAGGCGGGCTGCACCTACCACGCCTGCGGTGACGGCAGTTCGGTCTCGCTGGCGTCGGAGTGCAACGGCTTTGATGACTGCATCGATGGGAGCGACGAGGTGGGCTGCCCTGTCTTCCTCTGTGGCGACGGGACCACGGTACTGGCGCGCTGGAAGTGCGACGGCATTCCGGACTGCCTCGACGGTTCGGACGAGACGGGCTGCTGACCATGGCGGAGGCGGTGGCGCACGAAGCGACAGGGGAGCCGAAGATGCGGCGATTTGCAGGCCCGCTCGCGCTACTGGTGGTGGTGCTGCTCGGCATCGGGCTCTACCTGCCGACGCGCGAGCATGGCTTCACCCAGGATGACCATCTGCTCATCGGAGGCTCCGAGGCGCTGCGCTCGACCGAGGGCTGGGCACGGCTCTTTGTGACCGACTTCTTCTCGCGGACGACCGAGGGGGGCAGCGACATTCAGGTGGGCTACTTCCGGCCCATGCCGCGGCTCTCGTGGATGCTGACCTATCAGGCAGCGGGGCTCACGCCTGGGGCCTTTCACCTGGTGAGTGCCTTGCTGCATGGGCTCACCGCAGGGCTGCTCCTGCTCTTGCTCGAGGCGGCGGGCGCAGGGCTGGCGGCGGCCACAGTCGGAGCGGCGCTGTTTGCGGCCCATCCGGCGCATGCAGAGGCGGTGCAGATTGTGACGGCGCAGTCGGATGTGCTCGCGGCCCTGTTTGCGGTGCTGGCCTGGCTGACGCTCGTGCGCGGTGGCAGTTCCGTAGGCTGGCGGCGTGCAGCTTGGGGCGCGCTGACCTTCGCTGCGACACTGGCGGCTGCGCTGAGCAAGGAGGTGGGGCTTGCGGTGGCGCCCGTGGCGCTGCTCCTGGCCTGGTGGGGCAGCGAGCAGAAGGGCGTCGCGCGGCTCCGTGAGATGGCCTGGCGGCTCGCCCCTGTGGCCGTTGGGACCGCGCTCTACTTTGGGCTCCGGATGCAGGCGCTGCATGGCCTCGCGGCGACCGGGCAGCATCGGGCATATGGTGCCTTCGCCTACCTCTTCGGGCTGCCCGTGGTGATGGTGAACTACCTCGGCCTGCAGTTCTGGCCGCTCGGCACTGCCTATCTCTATTCTCCGATTCGGGTGCCGGAGGGCCTGCCGCTTGGCTGGTGGCTCGATGTGGCGCTGCTGCTTGTCTTTGCGGTGGCGCTCGTCGTGCTGGCGCGGCGGCGGGCCTGGCTGGCGGTGACGGGGCTGGTGCTGCTGGTGGTGGCGCAGCTGCCGTCGATGGCCTTCCATCTGGTCCGTGTGCCGAACGGTGAGACGGCGCTGCCCTTCGCGAGCCGGTGGCTCTATCTGCCGAGCCTGGGGCTCGGGTTTGTGGCGGCGGAGGTGATGGGTTGGCTCGTTGCTCGCCCGCGGTGGCGGCTCGGCAGTGGTGCGGTGGCGGCGGCCATGGTGGTGATGCTGGCTGCGCTGACGACCATCCGCCTGCCGCTCTTTGCGAGCGACCTGACGCTGATGCAGGCTGCGGTGAACGACATGGCGACCTGGCAGAGCAGCGACCTGCCGCCCGACGCCAAGTACTATGCGCTCACGACCGCGGGGCTCGCGGCGATGGAGCAGGGGCGGGTGGAAGAGGCGGTGGGTTTTCTGGAGGCGGCGCTGGCGGACGGCCCTTCCAACATTCGTGCGCTGGTGAATCTGAGCAATGCGGAGCTGCGGCGGGGTAACTTTGCGCAGGTGGTGACGCTCATGGACCGGGGACTCGCGCAGCAGTTCTATCGCGACCGTGACGACCTGTTCATGCTGCGCGGGTTGGCGCGGCTCCGGTTGCACCAGTTTGGCGCGGCTGCGGGCGACTTCCGCGAGGCCATTCGCTTCAACGCGTCGGTGGCCGATGCCTACCTGCTGCTGGCCGAGTCGGAGCAGGGTGCGGGTGCGCGTGAGCGGGCGGTTGCGGCGCTGGAGCAGGGGCTCGGTGTGATGCCGGGCGAGCCGCGGATTCTGTTCAACCTGGGCATGTCGGCGGGTGCCGATTGTGCGAAGGCGGCGCCTGCGATGCAGCGCTACCTGCAGGTCGATCCTGCGGGCGACCCGCGGCGCCGGACGATGGCGGAGGCGACGGTGGCCCGCTGCGCGGAGGCGACGGTTCGGGCTCCGTAGTCGACGGTCAGGCGGGGTCGCTGCCGAGCGTGGCGTAGTAGCCTGCGACGCGGGCCTGGGCGCCGGCGCGGGTGTAGAGGTCGGTGGCGCGGGTGAGGATGGCCTGCTCGATGACGGCGGCGACCTCTTCGGCGGACTGGCCGTCGGGGAAGGCGCGGGAGTCGGGGCCGCCGTGCAGGGCGGAGCTGCCGAACTCGGTGAAGACGACGCCGGGCGAGACGAGGGTGACGATGACGCCGGGGTGGCTCTGCGCAAGTTCGATGCGGAGCGAGGCGGTGAGAGCGTTCATCATGTGCTTGGCGCCGACGTAGGCGCTGCGGATGGGTGCGAAGGGGACGCGACCGAGCATGGAGGAGACATGGATGAACTGGCCTGTGCCCCGTTCCGCAAAGTGGGGGAGGGCGGCTCGCACGCCGTTCCAGACCGCCTTCACGTTGATGTTCACCATGGCGTCGAGGTCGCTGTCGGTGAGCTGCGAGGGCTGGCGGGTAATGCCTTGGCCGGCGTTGCTTACCCAGACGTCGAGGTGGCCGAAGCGGGCGATTGCGGCTGCGATCGCGGCGTCGAGTTGCGCCTGATCGGTGACGTCGGCGACGACGGCGAGGGCGTTGTCGCCGCAGTCGGCTGCGACCTCCGCGAGGCGGTCTGCGCGGCGGGCGACGAGCACGAGCCTGTGTCCCTTGGGGGCAAGCTGGCGGGCGAGCGCGGCGCCGATGCCTGCGCTGGCGCCGGTGATGAGGATGACGTTGGCTTCGGTCTGCTCGGACATGTGCGGCTCCTGCGGTGGCGACCTGTGTGGCGCGGGAGGGAGGTAGGAGGGTTGGGGCGCAAGGGCCAGAGGGGGAGGGCAATTCACACAGAAGATAGTGTGGTTTGTTTGCTGGCGGCAGGTTTGGTTCTTGACCATATTGGTGTGACAAATGCGATCGCTACGGTGCAGTCGCGTTGGTCTCGGAGGTCCATCATGCATCCCTTCCTTCAAGCGCTGTTAGGCGGTCTGTTGCTCGGCGGGGCCGCGCTCGTGCTCATGGGCACCATCGGTCGTACGGCGGGCATCAGCGGGATTGTGGGGGGGCTGTGGAAGCCGAGCCCGCCGCGCGGCTGGCAGGCGGCCTTTGTGGTGGGGCTCGCGTTGGCTGGTGGTGCGGGGTTCGCGCTCTTTCCGAGCCGGTTCGATGCGGGGGATTCGGCCGGTGTGCCGGTGACCATCGCGGCGGGGCTGCTGGTGGGCTTCGGCTCACGGCTCGGGAGCGGCTGCACGAGCGGTCACGGCATCTGCGGCCTGGCGCGCCTCTCGCCCCGCTCGGCGGTGTCGGTTGGCACCTTCATGGCGGCGGCGGGCGTGACGGTCTTTGTGGTGCGTCACCTGCTGGGAGGTGGCCAGTGAAGGGGCTGGTTGCGGCGCTCTTTTCGGGCCTTCTCTTTGGCGCGGGGCTGCTCGTGTCGGGCATGACGATGCCGTCGAAGGTGCTCGGATTTTTGGATGTGGCGGGCGACTGGGACCCGAGCCTCGCCTTTGTGATGGTGGGCGGCATTGGCATCAACTTTGTGCTGGGCCGGCTGTTGCTCAAGCGGGCGGCGCCGCTCTGGGCGCCGGTCTTTTCGCTGCCGACGGCGACGGCCATCGACGGACCGCTTGTCTGGGGCGCGGTCATCTTCGGCATCGGCTGGGGGCTGGGCGGCTACTGCCCGGGGCCTGCGCTGGTGACGGCCGCTGGGGGCGGTCAGGCGCTGCTCTTCGTGGCCGCGATGCTGGTGGGCATGGCTGCAGAGGATTGGTTCGCGCGGCGGCGGGCGCTGGCGCAGGAGAGCTGCGTGGGCGACGGCTAGGGGGTGTTCCAGCCGCAGCCTGTGGCGAAGAAGTCGTCAGGCGCGGTCTGGAGGGCGTTGAGCCAGGTGGCCCAGAAGTTCTGGGAGCGGTTGGCGAAGTCGGCGAGGAGCGGGTCGGTGGCTGCGGCTGCCGTCATTTCGGGCGAGGCAGGGTTGATGAGCCCGTCGGGCTTGCCGAGCCCGGGGACGCGGGTGGAGAGGCGGTTGAAGTCGGCGTCCTCGCCCCAGCGGTCGGCGTTGGAGGTGGGGCGGAGGTTGTCGATGTCGGACCAGGCCTCGATGAAGGTCATCTCGCCGGCATCGTTGAAGACGAACTCTTCGTAGATGGGGCAGGGGCCGCCTTCGTAGGTGAAGGAGATGTAGCAGCGTGCGAAGGGCTGCTCGGGGAAGAAGCGGCAGTCGCGGATGGGGACAGTGGAGGGGTCGAGGCGGCGGAGCGAACGGGCGGTGTCGAGCATGTTCTGCTTGCCGTAGCCGGTGAGCAGGAGCCAGGGCTCCCACTCCCAGCGGGCAGAGCGTTCACTGTAGTTGGGGATGCTGTCGGGGCTGGCCTCGACATCGAGCGTGTCGAAGTACTTGAGGGCCTGCTCGACGTAGTAGGCCTCGGGCATGGTGGGCTGCAGGCAGCGGGCGGTGGCGGCCTCGGTGGCTGCGTTGGTGCAGTCGTTGGGGCTGGGAACTGCGGTTTGCGCGGGTGCATCGGCCTCTTCGCAGCCGGCAAGCAGGAGGGTGAGGAGCAGGAGACGCGCCTTCACTTGCACCCCTGTTCGAGCAGGTCTGCGGCGCGGAGGGCCCACTGCTGCAGTGGCTCGTCGGCCTGCGGCGCGGGCGCCTTTACGACGCGGGTGTTGTCGTGTGGGGCGTCGGTAAGACGAGCGAGCCAGAGCGGCGCCTGCCAGCCCTCTGCAGGGAGTTCGAGGTGCACCCGTGCGCCGCGGAGCAGGAGCTCCTCTGTGATTGCTGCGGCAGCCTGCGGGCTGAGCTTGTCGGAGGGCCGGACGGTGAGGCGGGCGTTGCGGAGCGGCGAGGTGGAGAGGCAGCGGATGACAGCGGCCGCGAGGGTCTCTTCGCAGGGGAGGTTGTGTTTGCCGTAGTCGTCGCGCGGGGTGATGAACTTCACGCCGAGCTCTTCGAGCGTGCGGCAGGTCTCGACGAGGATGGAGGTGTGCATGGAGCCATGCATCGTGGGTGCGATGAGGATCTCTGTCTGGCGCTGTTCCATGCGGCCGAGCGCGGAGGCGAGGGTGGCGGTGATGACGGTGTCGGCGATGCCGGCGGCGAACTTGCCGATGGTGTTGTAGGTGGCGGGCGCGACCAGATAGGCGCTGAAGGGGGCGCTGTCGGAGAGGTGCTCGGAGCGCCAGGTGAGCTGGGTCACGATGGGGTTGCAGGTGGCCCACTCGAGGGCCTGCGGGCCGACGAAGGAGAGGGCGTCGGCGCTGACGAAGGCGACCACTTCGGCGCCGCGCGCGCGGAGCAGACGGGCGACCATGGGCGTCTTCATGGCTGCGATGCCGCCGCAGACGAGCAGGGCGATACGGTGGCCTGCGAGGTGGGTGGAGCGCGGTGCCACATCGTGGTCGCCGAGCGGCGCTGAGGAGGGTGGCCAGAGATTCCAGTCGAGCTGTTTCATGTTCGGTTCTGGAGCGAGAGCGAGGAGAGCAGGGCAGCGGTACAACGAGGTGTGCGGTGTCGCAAGCGGTGTGCGAGCCTGTGCGTTGCTATCGCACAGGTGCGAGATGGCGTAGCGTGTAGCAGTGTGGCCGG
>CAIWGR010000048.1 GCA_903912275.1 uncultured delta proteobacterium | reverse complement strand
TGGCCAAAACGAAGTAAATACAACATCGCGCATTATATTGTTTACCTCATGAAATGAATCGAAAAAACGATTTACGTCGAGCCGCGAGTTCATCGCCTTGACCAATCCAGCCTACGGGCCTACCCTCCCTATCCCTCACCACGCCACACTCGGCGAATCTCGGAGCGACACATGGCCAGCATTCTTCTCCTCGAAGCCACAGACGCCAACTGGCAGACCCTCGTCCTCGAGTCGCCCACCCCCATCGTCATCGACTTCTGGGCACCCTGGTGCGGCCCCTGCCGTCAGATCGCCCCCATCCTCGACGAGCTCGCCCCCAGCTTCGCCGGCACCCTCGCCATCGCCAAGCTCAACGTCGACAACAACAAGAAGGTCGCCTCGACCAACGGCATCCAGGGCATCCCCACCCTGCTCGCCTTCAGCGGCGGCAAGCTCACCGGCCGCCTCGTCGGCTTCCCCGGCCGCAAGGGCGTCGAGGACTTCCTCCGCAACGCCGCCAAGGCCGGCGCCTAACGGCTGCGCCGCCGACCAACTCCCTGGCCGGCTAAAATACATGCCGGCGCAGCGAGATGCTCGTCAGTAGGCCCATCGCAGCCATGACCGTCACCGTGGCCGTTCCGCCATAGCTCACCAGCGGAAGCCAGAGCCCCACCACGGGCAGCGTCCCTGTCACCATCCCGATGTTGATGATGACATGCCAGAAGACGAAGGCGCCAACCCCCACCGCGCAGAGCATCGCGAACCGGTCCCGCGCGGTCCGTGCGATGTTCAGCGACCACCAGGCCAGCGCCAGGTAGAGCCCCAGCAGCGCCAGGCTCCCCAGAAAGCCCCACTGCTCGGCATGATGGGCAAAGATGAAGTCGGTCTCGTGGTAGGTCACAAAGCCGCCCTGAACCTGAGACCCCTTCAGGAATCCCTTTCCCGTCAAGCCGCCCGAACCGATGGCGATCATCGACTGCGACACCTGCCACGCGTCGCCCTGCAGGTGCCGCTCCGGGCTCATGAAGGCCAGCACCCGCGCCTTCTGGTAGTCGTGCATCACAAAAAACCACATGATCGGCGCCGCCGCTGCCGCCGCCAAACCGCTCGCTCCGATGACCAGCCACGAGATGCGCTGCACGGCCATCATCGTCAGGGCAATGAACAGCACCACCATCCCCGTCCCCAGATCCGGCTCCTCCAGAATCAGCACGAAGGGACAGAGGACCATGAGCGCAGGCGGCCACAAATCGGCAAACCCGAGCCGGTCGCGCTCGCCAAGGTCGTGAAAGTAGCGCGCCAGAGCGATGATAACCGCCAGCTTCGCCAGCTCCGACGGCTGCAAATCAATCGCCCCGAGGTCAATCCACCGCTGCGACCCATTCCGAATGTCGCCCACCGCCAGCACCACCAGCAGCAACAACATCACGCCTCCGTAGATGATGTAGGCCCACCGCTCCAAGAACCGGTAGTCGCGGAACCCAATCGCCGTCGCCGCCACCAGACCCACCACCAGCCGCATGAGATGCGCCGTGTCGTGGCCCGTCACCGCCACATTGGCCGAGGAGTGGAGGTCGAAGTAGCCGACCAGCGCGATTGTCATCAGCAGAAAGAGGAGCACCGGGTCCACATTCCGTGTCCGGTTGCCCGCCAGACGGGTCGATTTCATGGGCTCACCTCCGGCGCGCTCCCGCTACCCTCCGTCGGCGACCGGAACACCGGTGCTCCAGGCTCCCCCGAGACCTTCGAAGGTGTGCCTGTCGCTGCCGCCTCCGGCTCGTGGAGCAGATCGTGCAGCCGCTTCCGGTCGCTTCCATCCACATAGGCCGTCACCGCCTCGTCCATGCCAAGCACCTCGCGGAAGTAGCGATCGATGACCTTCATGGCCACCGGAGCAGCCGCGCTCGCGCCGTGACCGCCGTGCTCCACAAAGACCGCCACCACAATCCGCGGATCCTCCACCGGCGCAACTGCCACGAACCAGGCATGGTCACGGTCGGCAAACAACGCCTCATTGCCGTCCAGACGGGCCGTGTCGAGGGCACGCACCTGCGCAGTTCCCGTCTTGCCCGCCGCATCCACGTAGCTCAGCCGGTACTCGTGCGCCGTACCCTCGTCTGTGTCGAGCACCGCGCGGAGGCCGCGCATCACCTGACGAATGTTCTCTGGCTTGAAGGGCAGCTGCCGCCGCGCCTTCCGAGGATACTCATAGACCGCCGTCCCGTCCTGAAGCTGGATTCGGTCGACCAGACGGGGATAAAAGAGCGACCCGCCGTTGGCGAGCGCGGCATAGGAGAGCGCCAGCTGCAGCGGCGTCGTCCGCACATCGCCCTGTCCCACCGAGGTATTGACCGCAAACCCGAACTGGAAGCCACCGGCCGAGTGGGTCTCGTGCCAGGCCTTTGTCGGAACAAGGCCGGCCGACTCGCCTGGGAGCGTCACGCCCGTCATTTCGCCAAAGCCGAACTCGGTCGCGTAGCGGGCAAGGCGATCCATGCCCAACTCCACGCCCAGACCGTAGAAGTAGACGTCGCACGAGGCCGCGAGCGCCGACGCGAGGTTGACCTCGCCGTGTCCTCCCCTGTTCCAGCACCGGAAATCCCGATTGCCGTAGTGAAAGACGCCGTTGCAATCGACCTCGGTCTTGGCGTTCACGAGCCCCTCTTCCAGCCCGGCCATCGCCGTCACAACCTTGTAGGTCGACCCGGGGAAGTAGCTCGAGGTTACCTTGTTGAGCATCGGCTTGAAGGGATCGTTGTCGATCCGCCGCTTCTCTTCGTTCGATAGCCGCCCCGACCAGGCGTTCAGGTTAAAGCCCGGCTTGGAGTAGAGTGCCAGAATCGAGCCGTCCCGCGGGTCGAGCGCCACGAGCCCGCCGCTCGGCGTCCGCGCCATGGCATCGTCGGCGATCTGCGTTAGGTCGGCATCCAGCGTTAGCACCAACTCCTGCCCAGGAACCGGCTCCACCCGGCGGAGCGAACCCAGCAGTTCGTTGGCCACCGCGGCGCTCTGCTCGACGCCGCGCACATCCACCACATTGCGCTCCAGCCCGGGCGCACCGCGGAGAATCGACTCGAACCAGCGCTCCAGACCCGTCCGGCCCACCTGATCGCCGCCGGTGTAGCCCGTGCTCTCCCAGCTCCGGGCCTCCTCCTCCGAGATGCCGGAGACATAGCCGATGCTGTGCGCTGCCAGGCTGTCGAAGGGGTAGTAGCGACGCTGGCTGATGCGAAGATAGATGCCGGGCAGCTCATTCTTCCAGGTCTCGACCACGGCCACTTGGTCGCGCGGCACGTCGCGACGCACAACGATTTCTGCACCGGTGCCGGTCTGCGAAGCCGCGATCAGACGCTCTAGTTTGTCTTTGTCTATCGGCAACTTGGTTGCCAATAGCTGGGGAACCTCTTTGTTTCGAAAGAGGATCATAGGCGACGCCATGATATCATAGCTCGGACGATTCTCCGCCAGCACGCGGCCCTTGGCATCAAAGATGCGACCCCGGTCCGGCGTGATGTCGCTCTCCCGTACAAAGTTGCCTGCCGCCAGCGATTGGTAGTGCGGCCCCTCTTCGACCTGCAGGAACCAGAGCCGACCCACAATCACCACCCAGGGTACCAAAAACACCAGGCCCACCAGCACCAGCCGACGGGTCCGATGCGCTACCTCGGATGCACCGGAGAGCGCCCCACCGAAAGAGGTCTCGCTGCTCATCGGGGCCGCAGCGGCGCGAGACCGCGCGTCCTGCCTGCCGACAGCCGACCAAGCAGCGCCAACACGGGACCGACCAGCACCGCCGCCGCCGCCGTAAGAAGCGCCGTCAAGGGTGTCGTCCGAAGCAGGTACCCGCCCGCCCACGGAAGCTTCGACGAGACCGCTACCAACGAGAGAAACACCAGGTCAAACAGGCAGGTCATGACCGCCGCCCAACCCGCCGCAACCATCGAACCCTCCAACTGCAGACGATGACGAAGCCAGACCGTCGCCATCCCCACCGTGCAGAGCGCCATCAAATAGGGGCCACGCCCCACCCCGCCGAGCAGTCCCGCCGCCGTTCCGAAGATGAGCACCGTCGCGAAGGCCCAATCTGCGTCGCGACGCAGCGTCACCCAGACAACCCAGATGACCGGGATGTTGACGAAGATGCGCTCCAACTCCAGCGACGGCGCGAGTGCCGCCTGCGCGTAGAGCAGGGCCAGTCCGAGCAACCAGGCGCCGAGAACCTCCATCAGCGCTCCTTCTCGCCGAGGATGATGAAGACCTCCTCCAGCCGACCGAAGTCGACTGCTGGCTCCGCCATCGCATCCTGAAAGAGCCCCTGCTTGCTCGCGACCAGCTTCGACACCCGACCCACAAGGAGATCCGGCGGGAACTTTCCGCCGATGCCACTGGTCACCAGCAGGTCGCCCTCCTTCACCTCGTCGCGCCGCAACAGGTAGGCGATATGGGAGAGGTAGTCGTCGGAGTGCCCCAACCCCTGCACCACGCCACGGGCCCGGTTGCGCTGCACAACAACATCGATGCTCGACCGCGGGTCGACCGCAAGCGTGACCTGAACCACGCCGCCGGCCACCTCGCTGACCGAGCCGACGACGCCCGCGCTCGACACAACCGGCTGCCCAACCGCGACCCGCGACGACCCCGAAGCGACCGAGAGCGAGGTGACACGGAACCAGGGGGTGAGGTCGGCACCGATCACCTTGGCGGGCACCAACTCCAAGCGAGGATGCGCAGCAGCAAAGCCGACGAGCGCCCGAAGCCTTGCGTTTTCCTGCAGAATGCCTGCCAGGCGCGCATTCTCTTCCCGCGTCCGCGCCACCTCTTTGCTCAGCGCGTCGGCCTCGGCCCGCGCTCGGCCAGCATCGCGGAACCGCTGCACAAACCCCGAGAGGGGCGAGAGGGTCCCGGCGCCCGCCCGTTCCGCCAACCCGCTGCCTTGGATCAGAACCGAGCCTACCGGCGTCACCCGACTCGTCGCGTCGCGCCCTTCGACAGCCCACAGCACAAGGCCAACGGCCAGCACAAAGAGGCCGGCGAAGAGGCCGCGCTGTTTACGAAGAAACTCCCACATCAGCGGGCCCCTCCTGCGACCGGCGCCAGCGCCTTCACGCCGAGACGGCGACCTTCGCCATCAGACGAGGGTCGTCCAGCACCTGGCCGGCGCCGAGAACGGCGGCGTCGAAGGGGCGGTCAAAGAGGATGGGCGAGAGTTTGAGCTCGCGTCGGATGAGCTCCGGCAGGTGGCGCAGGTTGGAGCCGCCGCCCACCAGCATGATGCCGTTGTTGAGAATGTCGCCGCGCAGTTCGGGCTGCGTGTTGATGAAGGCTCCGTTGATGGCTGCCAAGATATCGTTGACCGGGCCGGCAAGTGCCTCGCGGATCTCGTCCGAGGTGACCTCGACGATGCGAGGCCGCTCAGAGACGACATCGGAGCCACGAATCTCCATCACGTAGTCTTCGCCCATGTCCATGGCATTGCCGATGGTGCATTTGACCGACTCGGCCGTGGGCTTGCCGATGTTGAGGTTGTGGGTCCGCTTCACATGCTCGATGATCGCCTCGTCCATCTTGTCGCCGCCCGTCCGGACTGCGGTGCATTTGGCGATGCCAAAGAGCGAGATGATGGCGACCTCCGTGGTTCCGCCACCGATGTCGACAATCATGTTGCCTGCCGGTTCGCCGATTGGCAGCCCGGTCCCGATGGCGGAGGCCATGGGCTTCTCGATGAGCTGCACATCACGCGCGCCGGCCGATTCGGCCGCATCCTTGACCACGCGGCGGGCGACCTGGCTCAGGCCATAGGGAACGCTGATGACAGCACGCGGCGAGACGAGCATCCGACGGCTGTGGGCCTTGGTGAAGAAGTAGCGGAGCATCGCTGAGGTCACATCGAAATTGTCGATCGCGCCATCCTTCAGAGGCGCCACCACATCGACGCCGGGGGGCGTGCGACCAAGCATCTCTTTGGCCCGCGTGCCGATCTCGAGCACATTGGGCACGCCGCGGGCATCCTTCTCGATGGCGACCAGGGAGGGCTCCGAAAGCACAACGCCCTGCCCAGAGATGAAGACCCGACAGTTCGACGTCCCGAGGTCGACCGCGAGGTCGTTCGAGAAAAGTCCGAGAAACTTGTCGAAGATCATGAAGACTCGTGCAAGGGAGATGACGGCAGAAGGGTCGAGACTAGCCTACCCTCCCCGCCCCGACAAGGTTCGGGCCCATGGGAGTGCCCACGCGCCTTGCTACCTCGCGCGGGTGCGAGTAACAGCCTCCCCTTCGTCTTGCCTATTCGGCGGGTCTGCGCCCGCATCGATGGAGAACTGGAAACATGCTTGAGGCACTTCGCGAACAGCGCCGGAACAAAGTCATTCTCATCATCCTCGGCGTGATCATCGTCGTGTTCGTGGTCTTCTTCGGCCCCCAGTCGAGCGGCTACACGAGCAAGAGCGACAAGTGGGCCGGACGGGTGAACGGTGAGGAGATCAGCGACAGTCAGCTCCGCGCGACGGTGGAGCGTTGGCGGAAGCGCGACTCCGATCGCCTCAGCAACGAGAAGTTCGCCGAGCTCCGCAAGGGAACCCTCGACGATATTGCGATGGTGCTGCTGCTCGCAGAGCGGGCGGCCGCGTCGGGCATCACCGTGACCCCCGAGGCCGTCAGCTGCTACATCGTCAACTGGCATGACGACTACCACAAGGGCGGCAAGCCCATCTGCCGCGACTTCCCGCCGGAGTACAAGGCGCAGTTCGCCAACGTGGACTACGACTACTTCTACAGCGACGAAACGGGTGGCTTCTCCAAGGAGTACCGCGAACGGATTACCGGCTACTTTGGCCGCTCGGTTGCAGACTACGAGACCTTCAAGGGAAAGGAGCTCGCTGCGCTGCAGTACCTTGCCTGGCTGAACGGAACGCTGGCGCTGCCGCCTGCGACCGTTCTCAAGGCCTACGCCCGCCGCAACGAGAAGGTGGAGCTTGAGTATGTGTCCCTCGACCCCGCACAGGTCGTCGCCGCCGACGTCTCCGACGCCGAGGCCGCAACCTGGGCCGAGGCGAACGCAGCCAAGATTGAGGCCGCTTACAACGCGCCGGGCAACGACTATTCGCGCCCGCTCGAACTCAAGCTCCGTCGCATCTACATCCGCAAGCCCAGCGAAGGAGACGCCGCAGAGAAGGCCGCGGCCAAGTCCCGCTTCGATGCTGCGCTCGCCCGGGCCAAGGCCGAGGACTTCTCCAAGGTGGTCACGGAGCTGACAGAGCTCGATCGCGAGAAGGAAACGCAGGGCGACATGGGCTTCCGCTCGGCTGAAAACATCGCCGCAGAGGTCTTCGACGCCGTGAAGGACAAGAAGGCTGGCGACATCACGACGGTTGAGCAGGACTTTGCCTACAGCATCCTCAAGGTCGAGGAGGTCCACGCGGCCGGCAAGAAGCCGCTCGCGGAGCTTAAGACCGAGATCGCCAAGACCCTGCTCAAGGAGTCGCGGACCAAGACGGCGGCCGACGGCCTCGGTCTGCGCGGCAAGCGCATCCTCGAACTCGCCGCCAAGTCCAAGACGCTCGCC
This sequence comes from uncultured delta proteobacterium, assembly GCA_903912275.1. Taxonomy (GTDB): domain Bacteria; phylum Myxococcota_A; class Bradymonadia; order REDH01; family REDH01; genus CAIWGR01. Next base: position 1,411 of record CAIWGR010000048.1, on the reverse strand, counting down.
GAGGCCGTCGAGGCCGAGGCCAAGGAGGCCGGCGGTGGCGACGGTTCGGGCGCGGCCCAGGTCAAGTCGGGCTCGACGGGCCTCTTCGCCCGCGAGGGCGTGGGCATGTCCTACGGCGACTTCAAGCTCCCCGCCCCGCCTGCCGACGCCATCCCGAGCGTGGGCCGTTCGCGTGAACTCATGAAGCTGGCCTTCGCCCTCACGAAGGAGGCGCCGCTTCACCCCAAGACGGTGCTCGTAGACGGCGTGCCCTTCATCGTCCGCCTCAAGGACCATGTTGCCGCGCCGACGCCGCCCGCCGCCAAGGAGTTGGCGCAGCTGGAGACCGAGCTCCGCGTGCAGCTCCTGGAGACGGCCATCGGCGAGACCAAGAATCGGGCGCGCCTGCTGGTGCACGCCGCTGCTGGTGACTCCGCATGGTCGCCCTACTTCAAGGCCATCCTCGATGGCGCCGTCGGCAACGGCGACTACAAGGTCAACGAGCCGCTCTTCGTCGTCGAGCCTGAGGTCGAAGTTCCGGGTGTTGCAAATGGCTCGGGTGGTTAACTTTTCACTTGACGGGGATCCGGTCTTCGCTTAGACGACCGCTCCCTACCGCGGGAGTAGCTCAGTGGTAGAGCGCGACCTTGCCAAGGTCGAAGTCGCGGGTTCGAATCCCGTCTCCCGCTCTGATGTTTCGCCCCGACCCTGTGTCGGGGCGAAAATCGTTTTTGCTCTCTACTTTTGCGCGCCTCCGCGCCTTTCTCCGCTACCCCGCAGCGACCGCTCGCACTAGGAGTGGCTCCATGAGCGAGAGTGCCACAGCCCAACGCTTCGACCCGAGCAACGCCGACGCCCTGCTCCGGCTCGCCTCCCCGCGCCTCTTTGAGCGCGCGCGGGCCATCGCAGATGACCGTTGGGGCTCGGTCATCACCTTCTCCCCGAAGGCCTTCCTCCCCGTCACCAATCTCTGTCGCAACCGCTGCGACTACTGCGCCTTCCGCCGCTCGCCGGATGATCCGGGCGCCTGGACCATGTCGCCGGACGAGATCACCCGCACCCTGGCGCGCGCCTCCGAGCTCGGATGCATCGAGGCACTCCTCTGCCTCGGAGACACCCCGGAGACCGCCTTCTCGAGCTACCGCCGCCTGCTCGAATCCTGGGGCTTTGAGAGCACCGCGCACTACCTCCGATGGGCGGGCGAAGAGGCCCTTCGACACGGCCTCATCGCCCACACCAACGCCGGCATCCTGAACGAGGAGGAGCTCCGGCTCATCCGCCCCGTGAACGCCTCCATGGGCCTCATGCTGGAGTCGGTGAGCGACCGGCTCTGCGAGCCGGGACAGGTGCACCACCGCGCGCCAGACAAGCGTCCGGCTGTTCGCATCGCCATGACGGAGCGGGCCGGGCAGTTCCGCATTCCCTTCACGAG
>CAIWGR010000047.1 GCA_903912275.1 uncultured delta proteobacterium | reverse complement strand
CACGCTCGCGACCTTCCAGCTCGTGCTGACCGAGACCGCCAACACGGTCGACATCCACTGCACCGACTGCTCAAACGGTGGCGCCGTCGCGCGCACGCAGGGCATCGAGAATGCGACTGGCACAGTCGGTCTTGCGACCGCGGGCGTGAACAACGCCGTCGCCACCAAGACCAACACCTCCATCCGCTTCACCACCGTCTCCCAGAGTGGTTTCTGCGCGGCTCCGACCTGCACCGACGCCGTCGATAACGGCAACGAGACGGGCGTGGACTGCGGCGGTCTCTGTGGCAGCAACTGCGCCGACGGCATCACCTGCAACATCGGTGCCGACTGCCTTCGCGGCAACTGCGCCGCCGGCATCTGCGTCTCCTGCTTCGACGGCATCAAGAACCAGACCGAAGGCGACACCGACTGCGGCGGCACCTGCGGCCTCCGCTGCGGCTCAAGCCAGACCTGCAACGTCACCGCTGACTGCATCTCCGGTATCTGCGACGCCTCCAACATCTGCGTCCCGACGGGAGACCCGGGCGACGCCTGCGCGAGCGACAACGACTGCGACAGCAAGGTCTGCGACGCCGGTGGCCCTGGCGCGCAGGGCGGCTACCCGCTCAACCTCAACGGCCTCATCACGGCCGGCACCACGGTGCTCGACAGCACGGGTGCTTCGTTCGGTGACGACGAGGTCAGCTCACCGATTCCCCTGGGCTTCGCCTTCCCCTTCTACGGCACCACGCAGACCCAGGTGGTCATTGCGTCGAACGGATGGCTGACCTTCGGTTCTTCGACGAGCTCCTTCGCCTCGACGATCCCCTCGACCTCGACGCCCAACGGCATCGTCTCCTTCTTCGGACGCGACCTCGACCCCGGCGCCGGTGGTACGGTGACCTACGCAACGGTCGGCACCGCGCCCAACCGCGAGTTCCTCGTCAACTACAACAACATTCCCGACTACGGCGGCACAGATCACGCGCCCATCACCGTGCAGGTCGCCCTGCAGGAGACCACGGGCTACATAGACATCCGCTGCGTCACCTGCGTCTCTGGCACCTCCAACGCGATTGTTGGCATCGAGAACATGACCGGTACCCTCGGCATCCCGATGCCCGGCGCAGCCTACGCGGCGGTCCGCAACCTTACGAACACAACCACCCGCTTCCAGACCGTCACCAAGGTGGTCGGCGTCTGCCTTGCACCCACCTGCTCGGACGTGACTGCCAACCAGGACGAGTCGGGCATCGACTGCGGCGGCGCGATCTGCGCCGCCCGTTGCGCGGCCGGTCAGGCCTGCATCGCCGGCACCGACTGCACCAGCACCCGCTGCGAGAACGCCCTCTGCTCCACCTGCACCGACCATGTGAAGTCGGGCACCGAGACCGATGTCGACTGCGGCGGCGTCTGCGGCTCCACCTGCGTGGACACCAAGACCTGCTCGGCCAACAGCGATTGCGCCTCCAACCGTTGCGAGGGTGGCATCTGCACCTCCTGCACCGACGGCGTGAAGAACGGCACCGAGACCGACCTGGACTGCGGCGGCATCTGCGGCGGCACCTGCAATTTCGGCAAAATGTGCACCGCCTACACCGATTGCTTCACCGCGAACTGCGAAGCGGGTCTCTGCGGCAAGGGCGCCACGGGCGCCAACTGCGGCGGCGGCTCGGACTGCTCCAGCCAAGTCTGCGCGCCCGGCATCGCCAAGGGTGTGAGTGACACTGCAACCGACTACCGGCTCGCGTCAACCGCGGGCTTCACCCCGGTGACCCTCTCGGACGGCGACGAGGGTAACGCCCTCCTGCAGATCGGCTTCTCCTTCCCCTTCTTCTCCGGCAACTTCACGGAGCTCTCGCTCTCGTCAAACGGCTTCTTCACCTTCGGTGGCGCAGCTCCGAGCTACACCTACACCTCGCTCCTTGGCGCGACGGCGACGCCCAACAACTTCGTCACCTTCTTCCAGCGAGACCTCGAGGCTACCGCGCTCACAACGATCCTTTCCGGTACGACCGGCACCGCGCCGAACCGCAAGTTCGTCATCGATATCCAGAACCTCGAGGACTACTACTACAGCCTTCCGGACCACGACCCGGTCAGCCTGCAGATTCAGCTCAACGAGACCACCGGCTACATCGACCTGATGTACACGACCGCAAACTCGGGCACGCAGACCGTCAAGATCGGCGCAGAGGGTCCCCTCGTTGGCACCACCGTGCCCGACTTCGTTGCCCTTACCGGCTACAACCCGGGTGCAACCGCCTTCACCAACAAGGCCGTGCGCATCAGCACCTTCAACCAGTACCCCGGCCTCTGCGCCGCACCCAACTGCACGGACGCCACCAAGAACCAGGCCGAGACCGATCTCGACTGCGGCGGCGAGTGCGGCGCGACCTGCGCGATTGGCAAGCTCTGCGGCACCGCGAGCGACTGCAACCCGGGCACGGCCGGCGCGGCAGAGTGCCTCCTTGTTGCCGGCTCCAACGTCTGCATGAACTGCGGTGATGGCGCCAAGAACGGCAACGAGGCCGACGTCGATTGCGGCGGCTCCTGCGCCACCGACTGCGTCTCCGGTCAGACCTGCGGCGCAAATGCCGACTGCGACTCCAACCTCTGCGTTGGTGGCCTCTGCGCAGGTTGCGCGGATGCTGCCAAGAACGGCGGCGAAACGGATGTTGACTGCGGCGGACCGGACTGCGGCCCCTGCTTCGGCGGCAAGATCTGCACGTCCAGCGCCGATTGCCTGTCAGGCTCCTGCGTGGGTGGCTTCTGCTCGCTCGGCGCAACCGCCTCGGCCTGTAACCAGGGCGACCAGTGCCTGAACGGCGTCTGCGGCGGCGGTACCATCCCCGCTGCCAACGGTGTGACGATCACCTGGAATCCGGATGCCTCCATCAACGACGAGACCGTCGGTACCCGCGCTTCGAGCACCATCGGCGGCACCTCCAAACTGGGTGACTCCACGATCACGCCGGCGATTCCGCTCGGCTTCAGCTTCCGCTACTTCGACCAACTCTACACGACGGCGCGCATCACTGGGAATGGTTGGCTCTCCTTCACCGCCACCTCCTCGGCGGATAGCCCGCCCTTCGGCGCCTCGCCCTCTGCCTCGGCACCGAACGCAGTAATCGCCCCCTTCTGGTTCGACGCTGACCCTACACTTGGCAACGCCAACACCGATGTTCGTTACCTGACGACCGGTACGGCGCCCAACCGCAAGTTCATCGTGAACTGGATCAAGGTGCCGAGCTACTTTGACTCGACAGACAAGGCGACCTTCCAGGTCATCCTCTACGAGAACGGCGGCTTCGTCGACATCAACTGCAAGGACTGCACCATCGCCTACTCCCAGTCAAAGGCGCAGATCGTAGAGAATGCAGCGGGAACGGTGGCCTTCTCGGCCTTCTCGCTGACCACGTCGACATCTCTCACCATCCCGAACCAGACCGCGAAGCGTTACTACACCAACGCCACCCAGGGCGCCTCCTGCGTTGCGCCCAGCTGCACCGACGGTGTGAAGAACCAGGGCGAGACCGACACCGACTGCGGCGGCGCTGCTTGCGGCGCGACCTGCGCCCCGACCAAGGTCTGCGCGGCCGACACCGACTGCGGCGGCCTCGGCGCCTCCTGTGCCAGCGGCATCTGCCGCAACTGCGCAGACGGCGTGAAGAATGGTGCGGAGACGGGCCTCGATTGCGGCGGCCAGTGCGGCGCCACCTGCGGCGGCGGCCAGGCCTGCAACAGCGGCGCGGACTGTGCGACCAGTGGTTGCACCTCGAACCTCTGCAATCTGGGACTCACGGGCGAGCTCTGCACCTTGGGGAACCAGTGTGCTGACGGCGTCTGCTCGGCTCCCGCACCGGTCGCCATCACCACGGCGCCAGACGCGGCCTCGCTTGGCAACATCACGGCGGGCACACGGGCGACCTCAGCCGGTGCGAAACTGGGCGATTCCGGCCACTCCGACGCCGTCACCCTGCCCTTCGCCTTCAACTTCTTCGGGACGAACTACAGCAGCGTGAAGATCAACGGCAACGGCTGGATCAGCTTCGATATGACGTCGACCAACGCGCACTCCGGGCCGACCACCTCGCCGTCGACCCTCAATCCCAACGCCATCATCGCGGGCTTCTGGTTCGACGCTGATGCGACCGCGAGCACGAGCTCCGATGTGCGTTACACCACGGTCGGTACCGCTCCGAACCGGAAGTTCATCGTGAACTATGTCGCGTTGCCGTACTGGCTCACGTCAACCGACTCGGTCACCTTCCAGATCGCGTTGAATGAGGCGAATAACACCGTCGAAATCTTCTTTGCGGACGGTACGCTCACCACGTCGACGTCGCGCGTGCAGGTGCTGGAGAACGCCGCAGGCACCGTTGCTCGGTCGGCCTACGCGCTCACCACCTCCACCACCTTCAACATCCCGAACAATACCGGCTACCGGTACAGCACCGGTTCCGTGAAGGCCTGCCAGGCGCCGACCGTGACGGACGGCGTAAAGAACGGCACCGAGACCGACATCGACTGCGGCGGCACGTCGGGCGTGCTCTGCGCCTCCTCGAAGGCCTGCCTTGCCAACACCGACTGCGGTGGAACCAACGCCACCTGCAACGCCGGCTTCTGCCGCAATTGCGGCGACGGCGTGAAGAACGGCAACGAGACCGACCAGGACTGCGGCGGCATCTGCGGCGCCAATTGCGGCTTCAACAAGATCTGCTCGCTCTCCACCGACTGCGCGAGCGCCAACTGCGCGAGCGGCCTTTGCGGCCTGTCTGCGAACGGTCTGACCTGCTCGGCCAACGGCGACTGCGCGAGCGGCCTCTGCTACGGCAAGACCGTTGCGGAAGACCGCACGGGTGGGGCCCTCATCGGCGCCATCACCGACGGCACGGTGCTCACCCTTTCGAGCGCGGACACGGGCTACGCTGCGGCAGCGCTGCCCTTCAAGTTCCGCTACTTCGGCAATGAGTTCTCCAGCGTGAGTGTCGGCGCCAACGGTTACATCACCTTCGGCGCCGTCGCCTCGGGTGACACACCGATCGCAAACAACACCATCTCGGCGTGGGGTGGTGACGGATACGTTGATCAGGCTGGCACGGGTCGCGTGCGGCTCAATGTGGTTGGCACCGCGCCCAACCGGATTGCGCTCATCAACTACTTCCAGCTGAGCGACTACGGCGGACCCTACCCGCTCACCCCGAGCAACATCCAGATCGCGCTCTACGAGACCACGGGCTATGTCGGCGTCTTCTACGACACGGTTGGTCTCAACTCCTTTGACACCCGCTCGCAGTATGCCTCGAACAGCACGGGCACCAAGCTTCAGGTTGGCACCCGCGGCGGCGGCGTCTCGACGGCGCTCGCCAACGGTACCTACACCATCTTCAACACCAACGCGGCGACCACGGTCTGCGCGCCGACGACCTGCTTCGACTTTGCCACCAACGGCACCGAGACGGCGCTTGATTGCGGCGGCTCCTGCCCGGCGGACTGCTCCAAGGGCGCCGTCTGCTCCGCGGGCACCGATTGCCTCTCGGGCACCTGCACGGGTGGCTTCTGCACCGGTATTGCCGACGCTGGCGCCTGCACCCTCTCAGGTTCCTGCAACAGCAGCGTCTGCACCGCCGGCGCCTGCGCCGCGCCGAGCTGCACGGACACCGTCAAGAATGGCCTCGAGTCTGACCTTGACTGCGGCGGCTCCTTCTGCGGCGCCACCTGCACGGCTGGCAAGACCTGCGCAGCGAACAGCGACTGCGCGGCGAACCGCTGCGAATCGTCGGCTTGCCGCACCTGCACAGACGGCGTGAAGACCGGCACGGAGTCGGACATCGACTGCGGCGGCAGCTGCGTCAGCGGCAACGCCGGCAAGTGCGGCTTGGGCAAGATCTGCAACGCCAACAGCGACTGCGGTTCGAGCACCTGCCAGGCGGGTCTCTGCGTCCGTCCTCCGTTCGATTGCTTCGACGGCATCAAGGGATCCAATGACGTCAACGAGACCGACGTGGACTGCGGCGGTTCCGACTGCACCAACCGCTGCATCATCGGCAAGGCCTGCCTCGTGGGCAGCGACTGCACCACCGGCGTCTGCACGAGCGGCATCTGCGCCAAGGCCAGCACGGGCGGCAGCTGCCTCTCCGGCGCTGACTGCACCGACAGCGTCTGCAGTGGCGGCGCTCCGACCGCCTCCACGACGGCGGTCTCCTACACGACGCCGGATGGCACGTGGACGACCATCACGGGGCTCTCGACCGACTCTGCGAAGACCGCCTCGCCCATCGCGATCGGCTTCCCGATGAACTACTTCGGCAACCAGTACACCACCTTCGATGCGACCTCGAACGGCTGGATGGCGCTCGGCACCAACAGTGTGACGGCTTATACCTCCTCCTTGACGCTGCCTAGCGCGACCGCGGTGAACGCCATTGCGCTCTATGCGCAGGACAGCGGCTCCGCGACGACGCCGGTTGCGACCTATCGCTACAAGGTGTTTGGCGCCGCACCCTACCGCAAGCTGGTCTACGATGTGACCGCCAACCGTACCTACTACGGCGTTGCCACTCCCACCTACACGGCGCAGGCTGTCCTGTATGAGACCTCGGGTCGCGTCGAGGTGGTCTGCAACCCCTGCACCTCCTACAGCACCTACGTGGGTACGCAGGGCGTGACCAACGCGGCGGGAACGGTTTCGGCCTTCGTGACCGGCCGTAACGCCGCTGTCTTCTCGGCGACCGACACGGCTGTCTTTGAGACGGTTGCGGGCCGCACCTGTGCCGCAGCCACCAACACGGACGGCGTGAAGAACGGTACCGAGACGGCCATCGACTGCGGTGGCTCGTCGGGGAAGACCTGCGCGGGTGGCCTTGCCTGCCTTGTGGGTTCCGACTGCTTCAGCACGAACTGCACGGCAAACATCTGCGCCAAGGCTGGCACGGGCGGTGCTTGCCTGACGAACAACGACTGCTTCTCTTCCAGCTGCACCGTGAACAGCGGCTCTACGCCGGGAACCTGCCTGCAGGCCAACGCGGGTCAGGGTTGTGCGGCGGACAGCGATTGCCTTGGCACGGGTTCGAGCTGCGTCAGCAACATCTGCCGCAGCTGCGACGACGGCATCCTGAACGGCAACGAGAAGGGCATCGATTGCGGCGGTGCCTGTGGCGCCACCTGCGCTGGCGGAACCACCTGCAGCACCGCAGCGGATTGCCTCTCCGGTACCTGCTCCGGTTCGCCCCTCAAGTGTGCGCCGGGCGCAGATGCATCGCTCTGCACGCTGGCTTCGCCGCCGGCGGCCTCGCCGCGCGCCGCTTCGCCCCAGTGCACCTCGGGCGTCTGCGATGTGAAGTCGGGCGCGACGCTCACCACACCGGTCGCCATCTACACGGCACCCGATGCCGCCTCCTTGGGTAACCTCACGGCCGGCACGCGTGCCTCTTCGACGATTGGCGGAACCACCGTCTTGGGGGATGATGTCATTACGCCCGCCATCTCGCTCGGGTTCCCGTTCACCTTCTACGGAGCCTCCTACTCGACTGTTCGTATCGATT
>CAIWGR010000046.1 GCA_903912275.1 uncultured delta proteobacterium | reverse complement strand
TGGTGGGTCCTGCAGTCGCCGGGTCGCTCTTCGAGCACTCCGCAAGGCTCCCGTTCTTCATCGGCTCGACACTCATTGCCATCTGCCTCGTGATCTTGCTCGCCGGCCCCGCAGTCGTCCCCGAAGAGCTCTCCTGAGACTGTCGTATTGCGCATCTCAGGCCGTGCCTACGATGGCTGTTCTACCCTCCCTTCATTGGAGTGCGCCGTGAAGCCGCAACGCCAGGCAGCAACCTCGTCCGTCCCCGCCTTCTCCTACTTTCTCAACGAGGAGGGGGCGCCGGTGACCGTCGCTTCCGGCGTCATGGCGCACTATGTGGCCTACCGACGCGCTGCTGCCGCAACCTCGGAAGACCCCCAGTCGCTCGAGGCTTGGCTCGGCATTGAGCCACTGCAGTCGCTTCGCAAACCGGAGTAACCCGTCGCCCGCTACTCGATGGGCGTGCAGGTAGGCGTGATGGAGTCGATGAGGTCGCCGCCCTTGATCTCAGCGCCCGTCACGATGGAGCCCGGAGGGCAGTTGACGGCGTATCGGTTGCCCGTGGGCCCACCGATGCGCGGCAGACCAACCTGTTTGTTGCTGATGTGCGGCTTGTCGCCCGCGCTGTCGAGCAGCGCCCGCATCCGCGCTACCTCGGCGAGCAGCTCCTCGAACCGATCGATTTCGTCGAGCCGCCTGCCACCGAGCCGGTCGCAGTTGTCGGCGGTGTCTGCGTGGGCCGCGAGCATCGCCCGTTCGGCGACCTCGACGAGGTAGACCGGTACGGGGAGTTTGGGCTCGGCAGGGTCGAGGTCGGCGCGGATGAGCGAGACACGAAAGGCGTGGTGCGTGAGTTCATCCTGATCCAGCGTGACGTGAAGTTCGCCGTCGCTGTTCTGCAGGTCGAAGGGGATGGGGGTGATGCCTCCGAGTTTGACCTCGTAGGCGCCGTCGACCACCGATACGATGCGGGTTTCGCGCCAGACCGCCGGACCGCTCGGGTGCTGCCAGAAAGAGAAGGTCATGGTGAAGACGCCGGAGATCGGATGGGCCGCGTCGTCCAGAAGCTCGCCGCGGTAGCGCTGGTAGAGGCTGCCGCGGGAGGAGGCTGCGTCGCTGCTGCCGGGATGCAGGGTGGTGAGCGCCAACAGCGCAATCAATCCAAGGATGCGACGCATCAGAACCTCGCGATGAGTTCGAGCCGACCGCCCGAGAAGGAGGGGTACTCACGGCAGACGCCATTGACGCACTTGAGGCCGCCCCGCTGCGAGCCGCCCACGCCGCGCACGGTGAAGGCCTCGGAGATCTCATAGTTGAGATGGCCCGCAAAGAAGTCGATGCGGCGGCCATCGCCCTCCTTCTCGTCGTCGTGGCCATACTCGAAGGCGACGCCACCGATTCCGCGCAGGTCGACACCGACGATCGCGTTGGCGCGAAGGTAGGCGTTCTCTGTTGCGCCCGCCCCCTTCTTCCAGTCTTCTGCTTTGGCGTTCGCATGAATCGACACACGGCCGCCGAGCATTTGCACCCAGTCGAGATCGGCGTGCTTCATGGAGGCTACCGGAGCGCCGTCGCGCTGCTCATCGCGCGCGCCGAAACTGCCGTTGAGGTGAGAGGCGCCGTCGCCGTAGCTGAACTCCCAGCCCGCGTAGCCGTGGACTTGGTTGGTAGGGACTGGCTCGCTTTGACCCTGCTGCCGGAGCAGGGCGTTGGCATAGACCGAGAGCCCGGTGTCACCGACGACATAGTCGATGCGGGTTCGGAGGCCGCGTGCATCGGCGGCATTCAGCACCTCTTGGTCCGGACGCTCGAGCGTAGGCGTCTGGTTGTAGAGGAAGGTAGCCCCCGTCGCGCTCAAGCCTGCCACCGCCGGCTGCGCCGAGCTCTCGATGCCGAAGCCATCAACCGTAAGCGCCTCCACGGTGAGCGTCGCGTCGCCCACAAAGAAGTTGGTCGAGACCAGCGCGGCTTGGTGGTTTTCCGCCAGGCCGTAGAATTCCGATTGGAGCATGTTCGCCTCCACATAGGCAGACATCCAGGGCGTGGGCGCGGGGAGGTCCCAGGTCGCGCCGCCGCCTGTGAAGGCGCCGTCGGTCGCCGTCGCACCCTCGCCGATGCGGGTCGAGACGGCGACGGTTTGTAGCCCGAGCGTACCGAAGCTCCCGGCGTCGGCGGTGACAACGGCGCCCGATATCGTGTCGTTCACGTCGACGATCGACTGCTCGGTGAGCGCATCGAGGTTGGCGATGTTGCTCGTGCCGTAGAAGACCCTGCTGTGGACGGGGCCGGTGTCGGCCTCCAGACCCAGGCCGCGAAAGGCGATGTCGAGTCCGGCTTCGTCATTCTTGCGGAGCGAGAGCAGGAAGCCGCGACCTACCTGCAGGTAGTCGTCTCCCGCGCGCAGGCTGACCTTCTCGCCGTGCCAGACCACGCCGAGCCGCTCGAGTTCGAGGTAGGAGCCGTAGGCCTTCGATGGCTCATTCCGGAATCCAACGCCATCGAGGCGCCCCGTGAACTCAAGCCCGTTGGAGACAGCACCCATGTTGAGCCGCTGCACAACGATGCCATAGTCGTCGTTGTCGGTGGCGTCGTCTTGGTTGTCGGTGTGCTGTTCGACCACGGTGGTCGAGGTCACCTGGAGCTGCGTTGCCGCCGCATCTTGGGCGCGGGCGGGCAGGGCAAAGCCTGCGCCAAGACTCGCTGTGATGAGCCCGAGGAGAAGCGGCGCCGGCTTCACTTGGCGGCCTCGGCGAGCAGGCCGGTCACAATCTTCTCGTAGTTCGCCTCGTCGCCCGCCGCATAGCCGCCATGCTTTTCGGCGATGTTGCCG
>CAIWGR010000045.1 GCA_903912275.1 uncultured delta proteobacterium | reverse complement strand
CCGCCGAAGCCGCCGCCACCACCGCCGAAGCCACCGCCGCCGCCGCCGAAGCCGCCGCCGCCACCAGCACCACGGTAGCCACCGCCACCGCCGCCGCCAGCACCACGGTAACCGCCGCCACCGCCAGCGCCGCCGCCACCGCCGCCAGCGCGACGATCCTCAGCAACACTCACGCGGATGGTGCGACCATCGAGATCCTTGCCGTTCATCTCATCGCAGGCCGACTGAGCAATCTCAGGCGACTCGAAGGTGACGAAGCCGAAGCCGCGCGACTTTCCAGTCTCGCGGTCCTGAATGACCTTGGCATCGGTGACCGTACCGAAGCGCTCGAATCCTGACCGGAGGCCATCATCGGTTGTGTTCCAGCTCAAACCACCAACGAACAACTTATTGGACATTGCCTCTACCTAACCTTTCTCTCTCGCGCGGTAGACCGTCCGCGTGGTTGATGTTTCGGGCAGAATACCCGAGTGGCCTATCTTGAAACTTGGTTGTGCCAGATTGTTTGAACCGGAGTCGCATTCAATCTGGAATGACCATGCCGATAGACCTGTTCAGCACCCTTTGCAAGAAGTTTGTGGCCGCCGCAGACCCCGCGAATCGTCCCACAATCGGTCGTGGCACCGGCCCCCTTGCTCGCACCAGTAGGTCGTTTTTGAACCATGATTCAAAGGCCTATCGAACTGGGTCTCCGCGGCGCTCCACCCGACGAACCTGCTCTCCTTCCTGTCCGAGTAGCCCGAGAGGGGCCCGTGGCGGGATCTTTTGGGGCATAAATCCGATCCTCGCCGCCTCGCCGCCTGCCTTTCTTCCCTTGTGTTGGGGCGAAGGCTAGAGCGGTCTCGGTTCCACTCTTTCCCCTCGGGTTCCCGATGCGCGCCATTTCGTTGCTCCCCGCTCTGTTCCTCTTCACCGCCTGCTCGGAGACCGTCTCCGTCCGTAACAACCGCAACGAGGACGATACCGCGCTCTCCGACGCGGGCGGTTCTGGCGCTTCCGACACGGGCGGCTCCGGCGCTTCCGACACGGGCGGCTCGGGGGCCGACACCACCCCCATCGATACGACACCTCCCGCTGCCAACACCCCCTGCACGGTCGACACCGTCGCCACCGACTGCTCCGGCGGATACGGCTGCGATGGCACCGTCTGTTATGTGGAGTGCCGCGATGCGCTCGACTGCCAAGAGGGCTCCACCTGTGTTGTGCCCGACGGCGCCCGCTACGGCGCCTGCCAGCCCGGCGAGACCGGCCCGGCGCCAGGCGAAACCGACTACGCCTTCGTCGCCATCCTCTCCACCGCCAGCTCACAGACCTCGCTGCTCAACCGTCACCCCGGCCCCGATATCGACGCCGTCGAGATCCGCCGCGACGGCGCAACGCTCGCCTTCGCTGAGATCGTTCAGGGACAGCGCCGTGGCGCCTACCTCGGCTCCGAAAATGCCACCCTCGACTTCTCGAGCATCACGGGCGCCGCAGACAGCATGCCCACCGACGCGGCCGGCCAAGACTGCGTCGTCGACCAGCCCGCGACCGGAACCGCCTTCCAGACCTACTGGTCCATGGGCGACGCCGGCGGCTGGGCCATCGTCTCCTTCCCCAATGACTACCGCTTCCGCGCCGGTGACGAGCTGAAGGTCTGGGAGCTCGGGCCCACCTGGTGTGCCAACGAACCCGCAGGCGCGAACGACTCTTACGATGTGCTCGTGGCCAAGTTCGACATCAGCTTCTCCTCCTTCCGCTCCGCCGACAGCGTGCGCGCCGTCTTCTGCCCCATCGGTGCCTCCGGGCCCGACGGCGATGTGACGACCATCACCTTCGACCCTGCTAGCTGCCCGTGAGGCATCCGCTTCGCCTGCTCCTGTCTGCCGTCGTTTTCGGCGCGCTCACATTCGCTCTCCGTCACGAAGCGGCTGCGCAGCCGTTGCCGCAGGCCAACTTCTCCACCCTCACCTTCGAGCCCAATGCCGATGGTGCCTCGGGCGGCTGGGCCACACGCTCTGCCTTTCTGTTGCGGCCCGGGCAGTGGCGTCTCGGCCTGACCTTGGACATCGCCGATCGCCCCTTCGCTCCAAAGATCGCCGGCAGTGACCGTGGCTCCGTGGTTGCCTGGCAAGACACGGCACACCTGCAGGCGCGGCTGGCACTTCATCGTCGCCTCGATATCGGCCTGCTCGTGCCGGTGGTGCTCCACCAGACGGGCGATGATCTGAGTGCCATCCCGGTAGACGGCCGCACCTACAACATCTGGGATGGCTCCGCGGGGAGCAACGGCCTCGGCGATGTTGTGGTCTCCCCACGCTTTTCGCTCACGGAGCCGGACGGCCAGTTCGGGATTGCGACCGCCGTGGTGGGCGACCTCTTCTTTGCCACGGGAGACGAGCTCGACTTTCGCGGCGACGGGCGCTTGCGCGGCGGCGCAAGCCTCCTACTCGAGTCGCGCTATCCGACCGGCAGCGTCACGATGGAGGCAGGCTATCGATTCCGGCCGAGCCGAGAGTTCGCCAATCTCAGCGTGGGAGACGAGGGCCTCCTCCGGTTGGCGAGCAGGTATGCCATCGCCCCCGAGCTGGAGCTTGTGCCTGAGTGGGAGGGGCGCCTGACGACGCCGAATGGCGACGCAATGGAGCTGGCGCAGGAGCTTCGGATGGGCCTCGCCACCCGCGCCCGCGACGGATGGGCTGTCTCTGCCGGCATGGGCGTTGGTCTGGGCGACGCTATCGGCCGGCCGGCCTTCCGCTACCTCCTGAGCCTGAACTATACCGCGCCCCCCGATGGCGATCGCGATGGCGATGGCCTGACGAACGAGGCCGACCTCTGCCCCGACGAGCCGGAGGATCTTGACGGCTACATCGACCAGGACGGCTGTCCCGACCTCGACGACGATGCCGACAAGGTGCCCGATCTGGTCGACGGGGCCCCCCGCATTCCCGAAGACCGCGACGGCTTCGAGGATGGCGATGGTGTGCCGGAGTACGACAACGACGGCGATGGCCTCCTCGACCGGGTGGACCAGTGTCCGAACGAAGAGGAGGACTTCGACGGCTTCGCCGACGGCGACGGCTGCCCCGATCTCGACAACGACGGGGATGGCCTCGCAGACCTCCTCGACCGCTGCCCGGACATCCCGTCGGGCGCGCTTCCGGGCGCGAAGACTGACGGCTGCCCCGAGTCGCTGGCAGGTATCTATGTGACCCTGACCTGCACCGAGGTGGTGCTGGGTGCCCCGCTCCGGTTCGGGGTGGATGACGACATCATGGATGCGCGGTCGCTGCAGCTCCTCGACCGGGCCGCGGAGGCGCTCGCCGGGGCCCCTGAGATCACGCTGGTGCGGGTGGAGGGCCATGCCGACAGCGATGCCTCGGAGGAGCACAACCTTGACCTCTCGACGCGGCGGGCGCGGGCCGTGCTCACCTACCTCATCTACAAGGGCGTAGGCGAAGGGCGGCTGGAGGCCATCGGCTTCGGCGAGGGCGCCCCGATTGCCTCCAACGGCACAGTGGAGGGGAAGGCGGCGAACCGCCGCGTCGCCCTGCGCATTCTCTCGCGCTCCAAGGGCTGCGAAGAGGCGGCTCCTGCCCCGAAAGGAGAGGCGGCTCCTGCCCCGAAAGGAGAGGCGGCTCCTACCCCGAAAGGAGAGGCGGCTCCTGCCCCGAAAGGAGAGGCGGCTCCTGCCCCGCAAGGAGAGCCGGTTCCCGCTACGAAGTAGGCTTTGCAGCAGCGTTGCTGCTGCGCTAGCCTCTGCTCCTG
>CAIWGR010000044.1 GCA_903912275.1 uncultured delta proteobacterium | reverse complement strand
TCGAGGATGTGCGCCGGCTGGAGCTCGAGCTGCGTCGCGTCAGCCGCGAGCTCCGCACGGGCCAGCATGAGCCGCGGCGCAAGCAGCAGCTCCGCGACCAGGTTCGAGCCCACAAGTCGCGCATCTACGATGCAATGCAGCGCGTGCGGCTCCACCCGCGCCAGCTTGAGCGCATCATCGAGCGCATCCGCAAGTCGATGCACCGGGTCGAGACGGCGGGGCGAGAGCTGCAGCAGGCGGAGCGTTCCTGCCGGCTTACCTACAAGCAGGTCCGCGAGCTGGCCGAGACGCTCCGGCGCACGCCCAACAAGGGGCTCCGCCAGCTCGAGGTGGTCAAGCTGACCCGCGAGCGGCTGCTCGCCGTCGAGGAGAAGATGATCGCCTCCAAGCGGCAGTTGCGGGCGGTAGAGGTCGAATACGGCCTCAACCTCGACAGCCTCTACATCACCTGGCAGGCCATCTCGGTGGGCCAGCGCAACGCCGAAAAGGCGAAGAGCGACCTGGTCGAGGCCAACCTCCGGCTCGTTGTCTCGATTGCCAAGAAGTACACCAACCGCGGGCTGCAGTTCCTCGACCTGATTCAGGAGGGCAACATCGGCCTGATGAAGGCGGTCGACAAGTTCGAGTACCGTCGCGGCTACAAGTTTTCCACCTACGCCACCTGGTGGATCCGGCAGGCCATCACCCGCGCGATCGCCGACCAGGCCCGGACCATCCGGATCCCGGTCCACATGATCGAGACGATCAACAAGCTCATCCGCACCGAGCGCCAGCTCACGCAGGAGCTCTCGCGTCCGCCCTCGCCGGAAGAGATCGCCATCAAGATGGATCTGTCGGTCGACAAGGTCCGCAAGGTGCTGCGCATTGCCAAAGAGCCCATCAGCCTCGAGACGCCGATTGGCGAAGAGGAGGATTCGCTGCTGGGCGACTTTATCGAAGACAAGAACGCGATCTCGCCGGCCGAGGCGACGGTCAACAAGAACCTCGACGCGACGACGCGCAAGGTGCTGTCGACGCTCACGCCGCGCGAAGAGAAGGTGCTCCGCATGCGCTTCGGTATCGGCGAGCGCTCCGATCATACGCTGGAGGAGGTCGGCCAGGACTTCGACGTCACGCGCGAGCGCATCCGGCAGATTGAGGCCAAGGCGCTGCGCAAGCTCCGCCACCCGACCCGTGCGAAACTGCTCAAGCCCTTTGTGGATGAATGACCCTTATCTTGCGTGTATTCTTTGATTTTGACGCACGAGTCGTTTAGCAGTGCGGCCCTCTGGCAGCTTCCGACATTCGGGCCCATAGCTCAGCGGTCAGAGCTGGCGGCTCATAACCGCTTGGTCCCTGGTTCGAACCCAGGTGGGCCTACTCGTTTCGAAACCTTACCCCCAGTTCTCTTGGTCCTCTCCTTCTTCGCGGCTCTGAGCCACCCCTACGACGCCGACTCGGCGCTCCGCAGCGGCTCGCCCAACCAGAGGACCTCTCCAGAACAGCGCCGCAGCCGCGGCGCGGCCCCCCGTTTTGCCTTCTCCTTGCTCCTTCTTCGTGCCGACCGATCCTAGAGGTGTGCCTTGCAAAAAGAGTTGATGCTCCTCCGCCAGCTCCAAGAGTTTGATCTTCAAATCCAGGCCATCAACAGCCGCGCTGAAGAGATGCGTGAAGACCTCGAGGAGCTCAACCAGCTCCACGACGGCCTCAACGACTCCCTCCTGACGCAGAAGAAGCAGCTCTCCGACACCCGCGCCATGATGAAGGAAAAGGAGGATATGCTCGCCAACAACGAAGAGCGGCATAACCTCTCCAAGTCGCGCCTCAACCAGGTCTCCAACACCCGCGAGTACAACGCACTCGAGAAGGAGATGGAGACCATCCGCAAGATGAACGGCCTGCTCGAAGAGGAGCGCGAGTCGCTCCGCGAGGCCATCGAAGGCTCCGAGGCCGACGTCGCCGACAAGCAGGGCAAGGTAGCCCATCTCAAGTCGCAGATCGACGAGGCCCTCTCCATCATGGAGCACGAGGCCGCGACGGCCGGCGCAAAGACCGACAAGCTCTCCGCAGAGCGGCTCACGGTCCGCAACCAGATCGAGAAGACCCTGGTTCGCCGCTACGAGTTCATCGCAGGTCGCCGCCCCGGAAAGGCTGTCGTCTCGGCCCATCAGGGGATGTGCACCGGCTGCAACATGATGCTGCCTCCGCAGCTCTACAACGAGCTCCAGCTCGACCTGAAGATTCTGCAGTGCACCAACTGCCAGCGCATTCTCTTCTACGAGTCCGAGGAGGACCGAGCCCGCAACAACGCGGGCTAGTGCCTCCCCGCCCGATTGGGATGGGTGCGTGACCGCTGGCCACAAGCTGGAGGAAAGTCCGGGCTCCACAGGGTAGGATGGTCGCTAACGGCGACCGAGGGTAACCTCAGGGAAAGTGCAACAGAAAACAGACCGCCGCTCGGCTCTCCGAAAGGGGGGTAGCGGTAAGGGTGAAAAGGTGGGGTAAGAGCCCACCGGCCGATGGGTGACCAAAGGCGCACGGTAAACCCCATCCGGAGCAAGATCAGATAGAGACCAATCAGGGCAACCTGGACGGGCGTCCCGCTCGGTGGCCTCGGGTTGATCGCACGAGACCATGAGCAATCATGGCCCTAGAAGAATGGTCACGACCCGCTCACGCGGGAACAGAACCCGGCTTACATCCCATCCCAATCGGGCACCCTCGTTTCTCATGCCCCACGACGAAGCACAGGCCATCCAGGAACTGCTCAGCAGCTACGCCGGGCTCTTCGGCTTCTTCGAGGCGGAGGGAGAAGAGCTTGTCATCGTGGGCGGCGCGGTGCGCGACCTCATCGCGGCGGCTGCGCTGCCGGCCAAGCTCGACGTCGACTTCGCCACCTCGGCGCTGCCCGAGAAGACCATCGCGATCCTGAAGAAGCGCAACCTCCGCTTCTTCACCACGGGCATCCGCTTCGGCACCATCTCCACCATCCATGCGGGGAAGACGCTCGAGCTGACCACCTATCGGCCCGACGAGAGCTACACCGCGGGCAGCCGCAAACCCGAGGTCTCCTTCGGCACCTCGCTCGAGGCCGACCTCATCCGCCGCGACCTCTCGATCAACGCGATGGCGCTGCGCAGCGACGGCTCCATCGTCGACCTCTTCGGCGGTCGCGAGGCCATCGCGGCCCGCAAACTCGAGGTGCCGGGCGGCGGGCTCGAGCGCACCCGCATCATCCTGCGCGACGACCCGCTCCGTATCCTCCGCATTGCCCGCTTTGCGGCCCGTCTCGACTACCGCGCCACCGAAGAGACCACCACGGCGGCGACGGAGTGCGCGCCCTGGCTCCAGACCATCTCGCACGAACGCTGGAAGGCCGAACTCGACAAGCTGCTCGTTGCGCCCCACCCCGCTGCCGGGCTGCGCTGGCTTCAGGAGACGGGTGCACTGCGCGAGGTGCTCCCCGAGGCACTGCCGCTGCTGGAGAGCGACGGCTTTGACCGCTGGTGCGAGGCGCTGCAGCAGCTCCCGACCGAGCCCCACCACCTGCGCTGGAGCTGGCTCCTGATCGGTGCGGCGATTGCGGGCGGAGCAGTTGCGGACGCAACCCGCTGGCCCGAGGTGGCGGCGCGGCAGCAGACGGTGGCGTTGCTGGCAGACCGGCTCAAGTGGAGCAACGAGGAGCGGCTCGTCGTGAGCGAACTCATCGCCGTTCCCTTCGGCCCGGCCCAGCTGGAGGGCCTCTCGGAGCTCGAGCTTCGGCGCTGGGTTGCCCGCACCGAGCCGCGCGTTGTCGACCAGTGCGCCCTGCTCACAGCGCTCGCACAGATGAGCGGAGATACCGACGCGATGGCCCCGTTCCTCGCCCGCGTGGAGGCGCTCTCGGGCGACGCGACGCCGGTGCCGCAGCTCCCTGCCGGCTTCGGCAAGGTGCTGATGACCTCGCTTGCGCTGCAGCCCGGACCGGCCGTCGGGCAGGCGGTCGAGGCCGTGAAGCAGGCCATCATCGACGGCCGGATCGCCAACCGGGGAAGCGCGGAGGACTACCTCGCCTGGCTCCGCAACCGGGCCGAAACCGACGCCTAGCGGAGCCCGCTCCAGGGCGGCGCGAGGGCGCCCTCCGGCTCCACAAACCAGGCCGGGCCGCGGCTCGTAGAGACCTGCACGGCATGGCCCGCCGCAATCACCGCGGCGCGCGCGGCGGTCCATGCTTGGAGGCGGGCGAGCTGCTCGGCGCGGGCCTCCGCACTCCGCTGGTAGGCAAAGCGGAGTGTCACCGCGCCGCTCCTCACCTCGTCGGCGCGGCTGTCGAAGAGCAGCGCCTCCAGGTCTGCACCGTTGCTCGGATGGACGCGCAGGATGGGCAGCCAGGGCCGACCCTTCTCGTCGCAGAGGCCGGCAATCGCGAGCCGCATCCGATCGGGCGCAGAGAGCGCGGCAAGGTCTGGCAGCGCAGCCAGCGCCGCGGCGGCTTCGGGCAACCCCTGCGCGGGCGAGAGCGTCCGCACCTGGGCCACGCCGCCCCGGTCGAGCACCCAGGCGAGCGCGGCGGCCACGAGCGCCTGTTGCGCGCCGCTCCCGCGCGCGGCGGGCGCCACGGTCAGCGCGATGAAGTGCCAGAAGCCGCCGATGGGCCAGCCCAGCTCGTCGCGCCAGCGTGGCGAGAGCTCCGTCGCACGGTCGAAGAGATCGTCGAAGCGGTTCACCGGCTCCGGCTGCCAGAGGCCGACGATCACGCCGAGCAGCGTGCCGGCCTCGTCTCGCTGCGCGATGACCACCATGGGGTGGGGGCCGTCGGCTGTGAGAAATCCACGCCAGCGCCAGACGCCGGCAGCGCGCCAGTCGGCATCGCAGAGCGCGTCGAAGGCCGCGGCAAAGGCAGGCTGCCGGTCGAAGTCGGCGGCGCGGTAGACCGAGAAACCTGCGCCCAGCATCAGCCCTCGTTTGGCACGAGCACGAGCCGGCCGCGAAGACCGCCCGCACGGATGGCCTGATGGGCCTGCTCCGCCTCTTCGAGCGGCAGCGTGCGCTCCACATTTGACGACAGCGGCCGCTCCCGATGGAGCGCCAACACGCCCCGCATGTCGGCCGCGGTGGCGCCGCTGCTGCCCACCAGCTTGATGCTCGAGACAATGAGGAAGCCCAGGTTGAGGCTCACCGACTCCTGCACCACGTTGCCAATCACCGTCATGCCGCCGCCCACGCGGAGCGACCGCATCGTGGCGTTGAAGGTGGGCTGCCCTACGCAGTCGAGTGCCACATCTGCACGCCAGGCGCCGAGCTGTTTGTGGAAGCTGCCACCCGCATCGACGATGACCCGGTGGGCGCCAAGCCCCGTCACAAAGTCCACCTGCTCCGCGTTGCGAACCACCGCCACCACCTCGGCGCCCATCCGCAGGCCGAGCTGTACCGCGGCTGCGCCCACGCCACCGTTGGCGCCCGTCACGAGTAGACGCGTGCCAGGCCCGATCGGCGCATGGTGCATCAGTCCGCGGTAGGCCGTGCCGAAGGTGCAGTGCAGCACCGCCGCGAGCGACGGCTCGAGGTCGTCGGGCAGCGCGTAGAGGCCCAGCTCGGGCGAGACCACATGGGTCGCATAGCCGCCATCGGCCATGAGCCCAAAGACCCAGGCCGCTGCATCACACTGCGAGGTCTGCCCCGCCTTGCAGGCCACGCAGGTTCCGCAGGAGTCGCGGTGCATCGTGCCGACGCGGTCGCCCACTTTCCAGGCCGTTACGCCCTCACCTACCGCGATGATCCGGCCGACGGTCTCGTGGCCTGGCGTCACCGGCAGCGCCACAAAGGGGAAGCGGCCCGACCGGTCGATGAGGTCGCGGAAGCAGACGCCACAGGCCTCGACCTTGATCAGCACCCTGCCCGCGCCCGGGTCTGCAGGCGGTTCAAACGCCTCTACCCGCAGCGGCGTGTCGAACCCCAGCGCCTCCATCCTGACCCGCTTTCCCATCGCTCACTCCCTCGCTTGGAACCGGCCGCCAACCTACGATCTCGGCTCCGGCGGCGCCACACAAAACGGCCGGCCGCTCAGGCCCGTTGCCGCCCGTTGCGGCCAAGACTAGACCGCTGCCATCGCCCGCTCCGGAGATGCCCATGTCGACGCTTCAGGTCCGCATCCGAAACGCCACGGTCATGCTCCCCTCCGGGCCGGCACGATGCACCGTCGGCATCCGCGACGGCCGCATCCTCCTCGACCCGCCAGATACGCTCCATGCGGAGCGCGAGATCGACGCCACCGGCCTCACCCTGATGCCTGGCGTCATCGATGCCCACCTCCACTTTCGCGACCCCGGCTTTCCGCACAAAGAGGACCTCTTCACCGGCCCGCTTGCTGCAGTCACAGGCGGCGTGACCTCCTTCTTCGAGATGCCCAACACGGCGCCCGCGACCATCTCGCAGGCCCGCCTCGCAGAGAAGCTGGCGATCGCCGCGCGCAAGAGCCTCGCAAACTACGGCTTCTATCTGGGCGCCACCTCCGATGCCGCCGGCGCGCCCGGCAACCTGCCCGATCTCGCCGCGCTTCGGCGGAGCCCGGGCATCAAGATCTTCATCGGCTCCAGCACCGGCGATCTGCTCGTCGACGATCAGGCTGCGCTCGAGCAGATCTTCGCGGAGACCAGCGCACCCATCTGCGCCCACTGCGAAGACGAGGCCACCATCCTCGCCAACCGTGAGGCGCTCGTCAGCATCAACAGCGTCGCGGATCACTCCCGCATTCGAGACGTGAAGGCTGCGGTCCGCTCCACCTGGCGCACGCTCGAGCTCGCAATCCGCAGCCGCCACCGCTTCCACCTGCTCCATGTCTCGACCGCAGCCGAAGCCGTGCTGCTGGCCCGCTTCTTCCTCACCGGCGCACTTGTGAGCCGCGAGGTGGCAGAGGCGCTGGCCACTACACCCGCGAGCGAGCACCTCCGCGAACTCGAGGCCATCCCCTTCGGCGGCGCCCTCGCCTTCGCACGCGACCCCGCGACCGCAGCAGACGACCCGCGCCACCTGCTCTCTGCAGAGGCCTGCCCCCACCACTTCCTGCTCTCCACCGACGACTACGCTCGGCTCGGCACGCTCGTGCAGATGAACCCGCCGGTGAAGTCGGCCGACGATGCCCGCGCGATCTGGGCCGGGCTGAAGGCCGGCGCCCTGCAGATGGGGGCCACCGATCATGCGCCGCACACGCCCAAAGAGAAGGCGGCCGCCTATCCCGCTTCGCCCTCCGGCATGCCGGCCGTGGCCCACCTGCTTGGCCTCTTCACCGAGCGGGCACTCGCAGACGGACTGCCCTTCCATGAGGTGGTGCGTTGGCTCTGCGACCGGCCCGCACGCATCTGGGGCATCGCAGGCAAAGGACGGATCGAAGAGGGCTTCGACGCAGACCTGGTGCTCCTCGATCCCGAGGCGCCGCATCGGCTGAGCGAGGGCTTCCGCTACCACTGCGGCACCAACCCCTGGGAGGGCATCCCGATGCGCGGCGCCATCGAGGCGGTCTTCGTGAACGGCAACCAGGTTTCGGATGGCCGGCCCGCCGACATCGAAGCAGCGCTTCAGCTTCCGCGCGGCCGCGAGATCACCTTCTTGGAGCCCCGCCCCTCACCCTGGGCGCCCGGGAGCGAATCGTGAACAGCTTCGGCACCCTCTTCCGACTCACCTCCTGGGGCGAGTCACACGGCCCCGCGATCGGCGGCGTCATCGACGGCTGCCCCTCCGGCCTGCTCCTCGACGAGGACGCGATCGCCGCACAGCTCGCCCGCCGGCGCACAGGCCAGGGCGCCCTCACCTCTGCGCGGCGCGAGGCAGACGCCCTGCTCTTCCGCTCGGGGCTCTTCGAGGGCCGCACCACGGGCACGCCGATCGCCTTCGAGGTGGCCAACGAGGATGCCAAGAGCGAACACTACGAGGCGCTGCGCGACCTCTACCGCCCGTCGCACGCCGACTTCACCTACGAGGCCAAGTATGGGCTGCGGGACCACCGTGGCGGCGGACGCGCGAGCGCCCGCGAGACCGTGGCACGGGTGGTGGCCGG
>CAIWGR010000043.1 GCA_903912275.1 uncultured delta proteobacterium | reverse complement strand
CCGCTCCTCCCTCGACAACACGCTCCTCTGGTATGCCGACATCGGTGCGCTGATCGCCAACTCTCCTGAGAATGTGCACTATGTCTTCGTCTCGGTCTCCGGCTCCGACAACGGCGCGCGCGGCAACACCACTCGCATGACCTCAGCCATCGAAACCGCGCTCGCCGCGCTTCCCACCGCCCAGAACAACGCCTGGTACGACCGCATCCATGTGCTCAGCGCCCGGCGCGGAACCACCGCTACCTGGCTCGATACCGTCATGGCCTCCAGCGGCATCGGCTCCAACGGCTTTGCCATCGATCGCTTCCAGAAGCTCCGCGGCATGGGCTCCATCGCCGATGTGGAGCGCTACTCCGCCGCGCTCAACAGCGCCGGCGGCTGGCCCTACGAAGACAACATGGCCTACGCCGCCAACGAGGCCAAGCGCTTCAACTACGAGGCCGCACTCCAGGCACGGCTCGATGCCGAAGATGCGCTCGTTGTCCCCTTCTACAACGGCGAAATTCTCGCCCAGTTCGACGACAAGGAGGTCGAACTTCCCTCCGCGGAGGTCATCGCCACCTACGACACGCTCGAGGTCGATGTCACCTCCCGCTGTCCCGACCAGAATGGCCTCGAGTTCGGCAACTGCGGCGCCTGGGACTATCTCGCCTACCTCTGGATCTACGACGAAAGCGACCAGCGCGTCGAACTGGCCCGCTTCATCACCTCCTACCATCGCGAAGGCCGCGCCATCGTCGACGTCACCCCGGCCATCGCCCACCTCCTCGCCGGCGGCCTCCGCAAGTTCCGATGGGAGTTTGCCCCCGAGTGGAACACGCAGCCCACCTCCACCTACCTCTCACTCCGTTTCTCGCGCCGTAACAAGGGCTACCGCCCCGCCCGCGTCACTCCGCTCTTCACCGGCGGAGCCTTCGGTCCCGACTACAACAACGGCCGCGAGCCGGTGCAGGTCGCCATCGGTGCCGACACCGTCCACACCGAACTTTACGCCATCATCAGCGGCCACGGCGCCGACTTCGGGCAGTGCGCCGAGTTCTGCGACCACCACCACCTCTTCGCTGTCAACGGCACCATCTTCGAGCAGGGCTACCCCATGGTCGGCGACCAGCTCGGCTGCGCCAAACAGATCGATAAGGGCGTCGTTCCCAACCAGTGGGGCACCTGGTGGTATGGCCGTGGCGGCTGGTGCCCCGGCCAGCAGGTCGAGCCCTTCCGCAACGATGTCACCGCCATCGCTCCTGCGGGCACCACGGCGACCGTCCGCTACGATGCCTACCTCGGCGCCGATATGCCCACCGCAGGGGCTGGCAACATCAACCTCACGAGCTACCTCGTCGAGTATGTCGCCATGGGCTCAGGTCAGTAGCAGCGAAGGCCGCTCTGCCCGCTCCTCACGGCAGGCAGATGTTGCCGAACCGGAAGGTGTTGCAGATGGTCCCGGGAACGCTCGCCGCGCAGTCTGCGTCTGTATTGCAGCTGACCGTGCAGATGTTGGTGCCGCCGGCCGCACCCTGGAAGGACCAGCACAATTCGGCATCGGGCGTGCAGTCGCTGTCGGAGTCGCAGAGGCCGCCGAGCGGCGTGGCGCCGTTGCCAATGATGTTGCTGCAGGCGCCCGTGACATCGTCGCAGATGGGACGGATGGGATCGAGGTCCAGACACTCCCGTCCGGCCGTGGTGCAGCGGCTGTCGGTGAAGGCAAGCGACAGGTTGTAGGTCGTCAGCGCGTCGCTCGTTCCGGGGAACTGGTTGACCCGGAGCAGGTAGCGGCCCGTCGCAAGGAAGGGGGCGTTGATGGTCTCGTTGCGCGAGGGCTCGACCGCGCTCTCCGCGACCTCTACGCCGTCCTCGGTGAAGAGGAAGATGTCGAGGTCGATGATCGTGCTGGTCGTCGCCGATAGCGTAAGCCCCTTCCCCTCCTCGGTCACCTCGACGACGAACCAGTCGTCGTTGGCGTCGCAGATCTGCAGGCCGGTGATTCCCGCGGTCGTGAGAAGCGCGGTGATGCCACCCGGCGAGTCGTTGGGCTCAAAGGCATCGTCGTCGCGGCAGGCAGGCGCCTCGATGGTGGTGCAGAAGCCGATGCCCTGGTTCTCGGTGCGGCGGCAGAGGCGGCCATCGCCGCAGTCCGCATCCACATCGCAGCCCACGAAGCTGCAGGTCGCCGCCGGAACATCACAGGTGAAGTTGATCGGGCACTCGAAGT
>CAIWGR010000042.1 GCA_903912275.1 uncultured delta proteobacterium | reverse complement strand
CGGGGGCATCTGAAGACCCCTTCAGGCTGGTCCTCATGGACTACCGCATGCCGGGTCTCGATGGCATCTCAGCAGCCACCCGCATCCGGCAAGAATTGAAGCTCCCGGTCACGCCGAAGCTCATCCTGGTCACGGCGGCGACGAGGCTCGCGAGCGACGAACTCCAGAGCAACCAGGACGTCGATGAGGTGCTCTCCAAGCCCATCAACGCCTCGCTCCTCTTCGACACCATCGCCAGCCTCTTCGGCGCTAGGGTCCTTACGAACAGGAGCCGGCTGCGAGACAGGAGTGCTGCATCCTTCCCCGACCTACGCTCCATTCAGGGCGCCCGCATTCTGATTGTCGAAGACAACGCCATCAACCGGCAGGTGGCGACCGAACTGCTTGAGCAGAGCGCCTTTGTCGTCGAGTCGGTCACGAACGGCCAAGAGGCCGTCGACAGGCTGCAGCAGGCCGACTTTGACTGCGTGCTGATGGACATCCAGATGCCCGTCATGGATGGCTACACCGCCACAGCGCTGCTCCGCAAAGAGGCGCGCTTTGCCACGCTCCCCATCCTCGCCATGACCGCAAATGTGCTCGCCGAGGACCGGGCCAAGGTCGCCGCTGTCGGGATGAACGGACACATCGCGAAGCCCATCGATACCCGCGAACTCTTCGCGGCCCTCCTTGCCGCCATCCGTCCCTCCGATCGACCGCTGCCCATCACGCTCAACGCAGCCGCTGAGGGCGATCCGAACACCCTCCCCGATGCCATCGCCGGCATTGACCTCGCTGCGGCGCTGCGGCGGCTCGGCGGCAACCGGCCTCTGCTCAAGCGGCTCCTCATCAACTTCCACGCCGATCACGCGGGCGATGGAGAGCGGCTGCGCGTTGCGCTGCTCAAGCAGAACCTCGCGGCTGCCGAGCGCATCGCGCACACGCTCAAGGGGCTCGCGGGGTCGCTGGAGGCAGCACGCCTGCAGGAGGCCGCCACCTTCATCGAGCGGGCGCTCTCCGACAGGCGGGTCGACGATGCCGCCAGCCGTGTGGATGAACTGACCAGCGCACTCGCGGAGGTAACCGCCGCCATCGCCGCCCGAACCAGCCCCTCGACGGCGCCTGCCCAGCACGCAGACGAGCTTGATCTCTCGTCCGTTCGGGCCCGCTGCGTAGAGCTCGCGCCGCTGCTTGAACAGCTCAATCCCGACGCCATCGAGCGGGCTGAGCTCTTGCACCAGATGCTCGCGGAATCCCCCTTCGGGGCCACCTCTGCAGCACTCCTTCGCGCCACCGAGTCGTTCGACTTCGAGCTGGCCTCCGCGACTCTCCGACAACTTGAATCGGAACTTCCATGAGCCTCACACCTACAGCCGCCGAAAAGCCCACCGTGCTCATCGTCGACGATGAACGCTTCAACCTCAGCGCGCTCCATGCGCTGCTCCGCGACGACTGCCGCGTCATGGTCGCCACCGACGGCGAACATGGCCTCACGGCAGCGCGGGCCAACCTGCCGGACCTCATTCTGCTCGATGTCACCATGCCGGGCATCAGCGGTCACGATGTCTGCAGAGCCCTCAAAGAGGACCCCGCCACGCAGAGCATCCCCATCATCTTCATCACCGCGCTCGTCGATGCCGATGACGAGACACACGGCTTCGATCTGGGCGCCGCAGACTACATCACCAAGCCCTTCAACCACGCCGTCGTGAAGGCGCGGGTGCGGACGCAGCTCCGCCTCAAGGCACAGGCCGATCTGATCGCCAGCTACGCCTTCCGAGATGGCCTGACCGGGCTCTACAACCGCCGCTCGCTCGACCAAAAGCTCGAGCGGGAATGGCACCGCTGCCAGCGCTCCGGCCTCCCGATCTCCGTCGCACTCCTCGATGTCGACCACTTCAAACTCTTCAACGACACCTATGGCCATGGTCCGGGCGATGACTGCCTCAAGTCCGTCGGCGCCGCGCTGGGTGGTTGCATCAAGCGCAGCAGCGACATGGCTGCACGCTACGGTGGCGAGGAGTTTGCGGTCATCCTGCCGGAGTGCGACCCGAGCGCCGCTGCGGCCGTTGCGGAAGAGGTCCGCGCAGCCGTCGAGGCACTCGCGATCGCGCACGCCCGCTCCTCCGCTGGGAGCGTGGTGACCGTGAGCGTGGGCGTCGCCACCCTCGTGCCCTCCGAAGAGGCTCTGCCATCCGACCTGTGGGCCATGGCCGACAGGCTGCTCTACCGAGCCAAAGAGAGCGGCCGGAACCGCGTCGCACTTCCCGGCGCGGGCCAATGAATCCAATGAAGGATTTCTCCATGTCGCTGCTGCGCTTTGCGCTCTTCTCTCTCGCACTCACCGCCTGCTCTGAGAGCGCTTCCAACGATGAATCTGGCTCAGGCTCCGACACCGGCTCAGGCTCCGACACAGGCTCAGGCGCCGACACAGGCTCAGGCTCCGACACCGGCTCAGACACCGGCTCCGGCTCCGACACGGGGGCTGTCGATGCTCCCACGCTGCACCCCACCGGCCGGCTGACAGCGGATGGGACCCGCATCGTCGATGCGGAGGGAAGCACCGTCCTTCTCCGCGGCGTGAACCTCGGCGGCTGGCTCTTCCACGAGACCTGGCTCACGGCCCTCGACCTCTCCGACTACCAGCGCGCCTACCTCGCAGCACACGACCCCGCTGCACCGTCGCCCATCGCGCCGGAAGTTGATGCCTCGATCACCGCCGTTGGCGCCGGCACAGGCGCAGACTGGCAGGTCGCCTTTGGCGCTGAGCTCGCGGCCCGGACCGATGCAACGATGGCCTCCGACTTCGTCGCAGGCCTCCCGGGCTACCCCTCCGTCTCCGACGACTCCGATCTGCCGCTCCGCCAGCTCCTCGAGCAGCGCTTCGGCACCCAGGGCCGCGACGAGCTCATGGACCTCTTCCAGTCCCAATGGGTCAAAGATGAGGACATCGCCTGGCTTGCCGACCACGGCTTCAACCTTGTCCGCATCCCCATCGGCTACCGTTCGCTCGTCACCAACTCCGACCTCGAAGATCCGACCACGCTCGTCTGGAACGAGGCAGCCTTCGCACGCCTCGAGGCCGTGCTCGACAGCTGCGCCGCGCACGGCATCTATGCAGTCGTCGACATCCAGGAGTCGCCCGGCGGCCACAATGACTACTCTGGCCCGGCCCGCCTCTACGAGTCAGAGGCCTTCGCCGCGCTCACCGTCACGCTCTGGGAGGAGCTCTCACGCCGCCTCCACGATCGCGACGAGGTTGCCGCCTACAGCCTCCTCGCAGAGCCCTTCAGCGCGCCATCCAACGCCGCGCGCGACGCCATGTACGACCGTCTCCACGACGCCATTCGCGCGCTCGGCGACGACCACCTGCTCGTCATCCACGATGGCTTCGCAGGCATGAACACCCTCCCTGTCGCGAGCCAGATGGGCTGGTCCAACGTGGTCTACTCCACGCACAACTTCGAGTGGTCGATCGAGAGCGCTGCGGGCTACCGCACGCTCCTGAGCCTGAGCATGCCAGGCTTCCGAATCGCGCAGGCAGATCAGGGCGTGCCCTGGTTCATCGGCTCCTTCTCGACCATGCGCGACCGCCCCTGGGCCTACGATTCTGCGCGGCTCCTCACCGACGCCTGGGAGGCGGAGGGCTGGTCCTGGTCCCTCTGGACCTACAAGAAGATCGACGACCCCATCGATGTCGCCCTGCTCGACGGCTCGACCTCCTGGGGCGTGCGCGGACGGCTCGCCTCCGACCTCCCCCGCCCCGACATCTACGAAGACAGCTTCGAGGAGCTCCGTGCCTCCTTCGAGGCCCTCGCGAGCGTCACCATCAACGAGAACCCGGCGCTGCTGAACGCCCTCACAGGACCCCGATGAACCGCCTCCTTGGACTGCTCGCACTCTGCGCCCTCACCGCCTGTGACGCGGAAGACAAGGCGCCCGCCTCCAACGAACCGCCGGGCTTCTGCAGCGGCACCCAGCTCTTCGGAAACCCCAATGCCACCACCGGGCTCACAGACGAGCAGTGCAGGCCGACCTGCACCGATTGCGGTGCCGCTCCCTACCTGCCCCCAACCTTCGACGACGCAGCACTCGCGACGCTCACGACACTCGTCAACGACACGCCCTCCGCGCTCCTGACGGGCGACCCCTACGCGGAGGGCTCCGCAGACCCCATCCCAGAGGGCTCTGTCTGCGCGGTCACGCCAATGACGCCGGGCCACTACCGCCTCGATACTTTTGGCTCCGCCAGCGAAGCCCGCGCGGCCGGCGCAGAGGTCACACACGTCGGCCTCTGCGGCCAGTGCTCGAGCCTCAACAACCTGGCCGTCTACATCGCCCAACAGGACCTCACCGAGCCCGTCCGCGCCTGCGGACTCCTCGCCATGCGTGAGAACGATGCCGCCGCCCTCGACTGCCTCCTCGCCCTCGGCTTCGACGAGCCCTGCGCACAGATCTGGCAGTTCAACACCAAGCACACCCAGCTCAAATGCCTCGGCGTCTGCCTCGCCGCGCTCGACGATCCCTACCATCTTCCGGATGGCTCGCTGAACCCCTGCCTCGTCTGCGACGAGGTGCAGAGCGGCCCCGTCTTCAAGGCCGTCGCGGGCCGCACGCGCCGCAACTCCGGGCTGCCGAACGCCCTCTGCCGCCCCTGCTCGGAGGTGACGCCGCTCGAGCACAACTACGCCTTCGAGAGCAGCGTCAGCGGAGGCTGAAGACCAGCGCGCCGCCGTCGTCCACAACCATCGGCGCAACCCGCGCAACGCTGCCTGTCTGGTGCTCACGTAGATGCAGCTCCGGCACCAGGTAGCCCACCGCGCTGCCCACCAGCGCACCCACCGCAACATCGCTCCAGAAGTGTTTGCCCGCCTCCACGCGGAGCACGGCCGTGGTCGCGGCCAGCGCCTCCGAGCCGAGCCAGAGCGGTAGCACCCAATCGGAGTCGGGGTGCCGAATCATGAAGATGCGACTGGTCGCGGTGGCCATCGCAAAGGCGGTCGCGCTGTGCCCCGAGTAGAAGGAGAGCGAGGCGTCTGCGCTGCTCCGATCATCCTCGCTCCAGCTGCCGTCGTAGGTCAGCGGCCGCTTCCTCCCCACCGCATGTTTCACCACGGTGTTGAGCGCCAGGTTCACGCTCGCGGTCTCGGCAAGCAGCACCGCATCGGTGAGCAACGCGTCGCGCGCATCACCGCTCTGCCAGCCGTGGTCGACAGCCACGAGCAAAAGCGGCGCAACCGTCAATCCAGTGATCAGTCCATCCGACCAGCTCCGCGCAGCGACGGAGTGATTTCCAACCACGCTCCGGTCCAGCCCAATCGCGATCTCCGACCTGTCGCATAGGCCCGCGCAGGGCGCGTGAGACAGCTCCTCCTCAAAGAGCGTGGCACTCCCGCCCAGCAGAAAGCCAAAGCCCGTGACACCCAAGTCGATGGGCAGATCGAGCGCGAGCTGCGGCTCCGCGGCGCGGGCTGGCAGGGCGCAAAACGCCAGCGCCGCGACCACCATCCCGCATGCCGATTTCAGACCACCAGCCATCGCCTCTCCCGTGACACACGGCCCCACCGTAGAGCAGCGCGCAGATGGCGTCGACCATCTCTGCTTCCGCACCCAGCCGAAGCCCGCTACACCGCCCTCCGCCATCACGGGGGGCCGCCATCACGCCCGCCCTACCGCCCTGCTCCGCTGCCCATGAAGCATCCTCCTGCACTCCAGCGAAGCGTCGACAACCTCGTCGACCACTTCGGCTTCCATCACACCATCAGCGGTGTGTCAGAGAAGCTCGCCGCGCCCACCATCACCCACCTCTTCGAGCGCCCCACGGACGAGGTCGAACGGGGCGTGAACGCACTCGTGCAGCGCATCTTCGTCGTCGAGCTCCACGCGATGCGTGCCCTAGCAGCCCGCAAAGAGCTCAACCGCCTCACAGCAGAGCAGCCACACCTCGCCGTCATCTATCACGGCAAGGGCACAGGCGTGCTGCGCGAGGTGGTCGACTCCTACCTCGCCGACCATCCAACGCTCCGATTCCTCGCCCACGCAGGCAACCACCCGGAGCGACCCGCGCCCGGTGCGACGCTCTGCATCCACAAGGACTGCCTGAGCCAGCTCACAGACCTCTACCGCCACGCAGACAGGAACCTGCCGGCGTCGAAGGCTGCGGTCTCCAAACCCGCGCCGCCCAAGAAGGGCGCCGCCGCCAAGCCGCAGAAGGTCACCGCGAAAAAGGCAAAAGCTGCTCGTCCGGAGCGGGCAGCCAGCCGCCCCAGCTCGCTCGATGCGCTCTGGC
This sequence comes from uncultured delta proteobacterium, assembly GCA_903912275.1. Classification (GTDB taxonomy): domain Bacteria; phylum Myxococcota_A; class Bradymonadia; order REDH01; family REDH01; genus CAIWGR01. The sequence continues at coordinate 40 of CAIWGR010000042.1, read as the reverse complement.
TCACAGGCAAGTGGCTGCTGGCGCTCGCCGCACTGGCCAT
>CAIWGR010000041.1 GCA_903912275.1 uncultured delta proteobacterium | reverse complement strand
GCTGCCGACAAGGCCGCGCTCCGCACCCAGCTCCGAGCCCGCCGACGGCAACCGCGGCCCACCGCCTCCGCCGATGGCGATGCAGCCGCCCGCCACCTCCTGCCCCTGCTCGCAGGCCTGCAGACCATCGCCCTCCATGTCCCCGCCGGTGGCGAACTCGATGCCGTCGCCCCGCTCCTCCGGCTCCTGCCCGGCAGGCGCTGGTGCTTCCCCGCCGTCGACGGCGACAGCATGGCATTCTTCGAGGCCAGCACCCTCCCCTCCCTCCCCGGCGCCTTCGGCATCGCCGCACCACCCCGCGACCGCCCCGTCCCGCTCGGCGAGCTCGACGCCCTCCTCATCCCAGGCCTCGGATTCACCCGCGACGGCCACCGGCTGGGCCGCGGCGGCGGTTTCTACGACAAACTTCTGGCCCATGTCGGTTTCCCCACACTTCGCATCGGTTTGTGCTACGATTGGCAAATTCTCCCGACACTGCCCGTAGTGGGGCATGATGTCGCGATGACCCATCTGGCGACGGAGCTCGGCCTCTTTGTCTGCCAGACCCGACCTCCCTCCGCCTAGAGTTCATCCATGACAACCATCCTCGCCGCCCTCGCGGGCGCTGTCGTCGCAGGCATTCTCGCCTACTGGTTCGGAAGCAAAAAGGCCGTCGCAGACGGCGAAGCCGTACGCGCCAAGGCCGAAGCAGAGGGCCGCGCCTCCGCAGAGAAGCTCGAGGCAACCGCCAAGCTCGAGGCCGACGCCATCAAGAAGCGGGCCCAGCTCGACGCCGAAGAGGCCCGCATCAAGGCGGAGCGCGAGGCAGAGCGCGAGAGCCGCGGCAAGCGCCAGGAGCTCGACAAGCTCGAAGAGAAGGTGGCCGAGCGCCAGACCAAACTCGACGAGCGGGCCATCGCCCTCGACAAGAAGCAGAACGACCTCTCCGAGCAGGAGAAGTCGGTGGGCCGCAAGCAGACCCTCCTCGACGACCGGACCAAGTCGCTCTCCGAGCGCGAAGGCGAGGCCGACAAGAAGCTGGCCGAAATCGCCGGCATCTCGGCCGAAGAGGCCCGCGCCCGGGTCATCGAGAGCGTGGCGGAGTCGGCCCGCGCCGAGGCTGCCAAGGCGGCGCGCCAGATTGAGGAGTCGGCCATCGAAGAGGCCGACAAGCGGGCCAAGAAGGTGCTCGCGGTCGCCATGCAGCGGCTCGCAGGCGAGTTTGTGACCGAGCGCTGCGTCTCCGTCATCCACCTCGCCAACGAGGAGCTCAAGGGCCGCATCATCGGCCGCGAAGGCCGCAACATCCGGGCCATCGAGGCCGCCACGGGCGTCGACTTCATCATCGACGACACCCCCGAGGCCATCATTATCAGCGCCTTCGACCCCGTCCGCCGCGAGATCGCCAAGCGGGCCGTCGAGCGCATGCTGGCAGACGGCCGCATCCACCCCAGCCGCATCGAAGAGGTGGTCCAGAAGTCCACCAACGAGATGGACAGGGTCATGCGCGACGCCGGCGAACAGGCCTGCTTCGAGCTCGGCCTCACCGGCCTCTCGGGCGACACCCTGCGCGCCATGGGCCGCCTCAAGTTCCGCACCTCCTACGGCCAGAACCTGCTGTCGCACTCGCTCCAGGTGGGCTGGCTCACAGGCCTCATGGCCGACGAGCTCGGCCTCAACGGCAAGCTGGCACGCCGCTGCGGCTTCCTCCACGACATCGGCAAGGGGCTCGACCACGACGTCACCCTGGCCCAGGAGGCCGGTGGCGGCCACGCCCTCGTTGGCGCCATGTTCCTCAAGAAGGGCGGCGAAGACGAGACTGTGGTCAACGCTGCCGCCTCCCACCACGGCGAGGTCAAGCCGCTCACCGTCTACGCCCACCTCGTCATGGCCGCCAACGAGCTCTCGGGCAGCCGCCCCGGCGCACGCCGCGAGGCCCTCGAGGGCTTCG
>CAIWGR010000040.1 GCA_903912275.1 uncultured delta proteobacterium | reverse complement strand
GGCGGCTTCGGCAACCTCAGCGACCCCCGTCTGCTCCTGCTGCTGCGCCACAACCTGCGCCGCCCGCTCGCCAAGTTCGACCAGCGCCCGCTCTGCAAATCCAAGCTGGCTCCGGAGCAGTTCTGCCCGGGAACGCGCCTTGATGCTCGACTCGGTCGCCTCGCTCAGCTCCCGCTCCTGCGACGCGAGCCTGCTGCGCCCTTCGAGCAGCTTGGCGTCGCGCACATGGTGCTCCACGGCGGCGTTTTCATAGAGCTCACGGAGGCCCGCGAACCGCTTGCGCAGCTCGGCGAGCGCTGTGGCGACCTTCTCGTAGCGCTCCACCGCGGTGGTCACCTCGAGCGACCGGCGCCGCTGCGTCAGCTCCTTCCACTTGGCTGCCCGCTTTGCCTGCCGCTCGAGCGAGCCGATCTGCCTGCCCACCTCGCCGAGGACGTCGGCGACGCGGAGCAGGTTCTCGCGGGTCTTCTCGAGCCGGCGCTCCGCTGCCTTGCGCTGGTACTTGTAGCGGGTGATACCGGCGGCCTCCTCGATGATGAGGCGGCGCTCCTCCGGCCGGGCCGAGACGATGAAGCCGATGCGGCCCTGCTCAATGATAGAGTAGGCCTCGCGCGACCCGACGCCGGTGCCGAGGAAGAGCTCCTGCACGTCGCGAAGCCGGACCTTGCTGCCGTTGAGTTCGTATTCGCTGTCGCCGTCGCGATAGAGGCGACGGGTGACCTTGATTTCGGCATGGTCGCGGAAGGCTGCGGGCACATCGCCGCGGTCGTTCTGCATCGTGAGCGAGACCTCCGCCATGCCCATGGCGCGATGGTTCTCGGAGCCCGCGAAGATCAGCTCGTCCATGCCCTTGCCGCGCAGGTCTTTGGCCGACTGCGCGCCGATGCACCACTTGATGGCGTCGACGATGTTGCTCTTCCCGCAGCCGTTGGGCCCCACGATGGTCGTGACGCCGTCGCCGATCTCAAGCCCCGTCTTGGTACGGAAGGACTTGAAGCCCACGAGTTCGATGCGGAGAAGTTTCATCGGCCGGTGCGGTGAAGGGAGCGGGCGAGCCTAGCAGGTCGGCGGGCGACTGGGCAACCCGAGGGCCAGCGAGGGCTGCTGGCAGGCGTGTCGTCGGGATTGCCAATCTCACCCGAGGTGGGTTAGACGGCGGCGAACTTCTCCTCCGCATCCGCAGTTTCCAGACAGCTGCGGGCCGCTCACGGCACCCATGCACGACGAACCCGGGCTTACAGGCGCAACCCCGCTCAGCGACGGAGACATTGTCGCCAAACGCTACAAGATCCTGAGCGAGCTCGGACGGGGCGGTTATGCCATCGTCTACAAGGCCGAGGACCTCAAGACGGGCCAAGTGGTTGCAATCAAGACCATTCGGCCCATCGCACCCCGCCCCAAAGAGGTGGTGGCCCGGTTCCGGCGCGAGGCGGAGCTGGTGGGCCAGCTCAAACATCCAAACACCGTCCGCATCTTCGACTATGGCTTCGAGACCGACTTCTTCATGGCGATGGAGTACCTGCAGGGCTACGCCGTGTCGGACATCCTCGACGGGGTGCATGGCATCCCCGCCAAGCGGGCACTGGCGATCGCGCGCGGCATTCTCGAGAGCCTGACGGAGGCGCACGGCCTGGGCATCGTCCACCGCGATCTGAAGCCGGAGAACATCTACCTGGTGCACGGCCCCGACGGGAGTGAACGGGTGAAGGTGCTGGATTTTGGCATCGCAAAGTCGGTCTACGATGAGCCGTCGGAGTCGTCACTGACGCTCCGCGGCCGAGCGATGGGGACCCCGACCTACATGTCGCCCGAGCAGGCGAAGGGGGGTTCGCTCGACCTCGCGAGCGACATCTACGCCGTCTCGGTCGTCATCTATGAGCTGCTCTGCGGCGTCCCTCCCTTCACGGGCGAGGGGGCGATGGAGGTCATGCTCAAGCATGTGAACGACGCCCCGCCGCGGCTGACAGTCAAAGAGCTGACCGGCACGCCCATCGAGTTCGCCATCCTCAAGGGGCTGGCAAAGAAGCCTGCCGACCGCTTCTTGAGCGCCCACGACTTCTTGGCGGCGCTGGGCTTTACGGCGGTGCGTCTGATCGACGGTCCGCTGCAGGCGGCGGCGCTGCCGGCGGAGCAGACAACGAATGCGGCTCCCAAGGCGGCAACCTCCAAGCCCGTGTTCGGAAGCTGGTTCCGCCGCCGCGACGGATAGTCGTTCTAGAACAACGGCTTTACCGGAAAGAGCAAGACGCTGTCTCGCTCCTATTCCGAATTGCGCCCAATTCTCAACATTTCGCTTGAGAATTGTCTAATACGGCATTGAAATAACAGATGTTTCAATCTCGAATTTGCGGGTTGCACCGCCGCCAAAACTGTGGATAGTGGCAGCCAGACCCGATTGGAACACGACCGCGATGACGCCCGCCGACAGACCTGAGATTGAATGGAGCGCTGAACTGCTCCTCGTCGAGCAAGAGAGTCGCACCATCGCGACCACGCTGGGCATGGCGCATACCACCGCCCACCTCTTCATCTGCCTCTTCACCGTGGACAACCAGGCCAAGAGCCTGCTCAGCGACCACGCGCTCAGCCTCGATTCCGTCCTTCCGCGCCTCTCCAACATCCCGCCCGAACCGCCCATGGAGTATGCGCGGGTGCTCAACCGGGCCGCGGAGATTGCCCGCTCGGTTCACAGCGATGTGGTCAGCACCCTCCACCTGCTCGTCGCGATGGCCTCCTTCACGACCACCTCGGCCTACCAGCTCATGGAGCAGCTCGACCTCGAGGTCATGGGGCTGCGCAACGCCGCCTTTGCCCGCATCATCCAGCCGGTTCCCGCGCAACCCGTCGCCTCGGTTGCAGTCCCCGCCGCCCCCCGCGCCTATGCCGTCGCGGGCAGCGCCGCTCCGCTCGGGGCCCGCCGGCCGCTCGTTATGCAGCCGCCGGAGCCGCCGGTCGTGCTCCAAGAGGAGGAGGACGAAGAGGAAGAGGACGAAGAGGAAGACAGCGAGCCCGACGAGGAGGATGCGGAGGAGCTCGCTGGCGAGGAGCAGGAGGTCGAGCCGCCCGTCACCCGTCGGACAGGACCCATCGCGGTGAACAGCGCGGCCGACGAGCCCACCGACACCGGCCGCCTGCTGGCGCTCCGGCTGGCGCAGCGGCAGCAGCAACAGCGGCCGGAACCGCCGCGGTCACACGGCACGCTCCCTGCCCTGCCCCCCATGGCGCTACCGCCGACGGTGAACCGTTCGCAGCCCAAGCGGACGACCGCGCCGCTCTCGATGGAGGGGCGCGCCGCCAGACAGAAGTTGATCCTGCGCGAGTCCCAGTTCCCGCTCCTCGCACGCATCGGCCGCAACCTGAGCCTCATGGCCGTCGACGGCCAGATTGATCGTGTGGTGGGCCGCGACAGGGAGATCGATGCGCTCGCAGACATCCTGAACAAGCGGCGGGGCAACAACCCGCTGCTCATCGGCGACCCGGGCGTGGGCAAGACCGCCGTGGTCGAAGGGCTCGCGCGACGCATCGCCGGCCTCGACGACGAGCCGCCGCCACGCGGCCTCGAGGGGCGCATCGTGGTCGAGGTGGAGGCCAGCAAGCTGCTCTCCGGCACAGGGCTGCGCGGCGCCTTCTCGGAGCGCATCGGCAAGCTCAAGGCAGAGGTCGCCGCAGGCGCAGGGCAGCTCATCGTCTTCCTCGACGAGATCCACCAGTGGATCGGCATGGGCGGCGGCGGCGACGGCTCCAACGATGGCGCGGGCGAACTCAAGACGGCGCTCGCGCGGGGCGAATTCTCCTGCATCGGCGCCACCTCGTTCGAGGAGTACCGCCGCTTCATCGAGGCAGACGCAGCCTTTGCACGCCGCTTCCAGGCCGTGCGCGTGGAGGAGCCCTCCGTGCAGGCCGCCATCGACATCCTCCACGGCGCCAAGGACTACTACGCCAGCCACCACGAGGTGACCTACAGCGATGAGGCCATCGAGCTCGCTGTCCGCCTCTCCCATCGCTTCATCCAGGACCGGCGGCTGCCCGACAAGGCGCTCAACGTGCTCGACCTGGCCGGAAGCCAGACCCGCCGGCGGCGCGAAGCCGAGGTAGGCAAGGCCGCCATCACGGCCGTTGTGGCGGAGCAGGCTGGCCTCTCCGCCGACAAGCTCCTCATGGCCGACAAGGAGAAGATGCTCAACCTCGAGTCGCTCCTCGGCGACCGGGTCATCGGCCACCGCGACCTCGTCGCCCGCGTCGCCCAGATTCTGCGGCGTAACTATGCGGGCTTCGTCTCCAACCGACCGGTCGGAAGCCTGCTGCTGCTCGGACCGACCGGCGTCGGAAAGACCGAACTCGCCAAGGCGCTCGCAGGGTTGCTCTTTGAGAGCGAGCAGTCGCTCGTCCGATTCGACATGTCGGAGATGATGGAGAGCCACGCCGTCTCGCGCCTGATCGGCTCGCCGCCCGGCTATGTGGGCCACGACCAGGGCGGCCAGCTCACCGAGGCCATCCGTCGGCGCCCCTACCAGCTCGTCCTCTTTGACGAGATTGAGAAGGCCCACACCGATGTGCTGAACCTGCTCATCCAGATCCTCGATGAGGGACGGCTGAGCGACTCGCGTGGCAGAACCGTCGACTTCTCCTCGGCGCTCATCGTCATGACCTCCAACCTCGGGGCCAAGGAGCTGACGGGCGCCAACGACCGGCGCGTGGGCTTTGCCGGCACCGAGGTACCCTCCGAGAAGGAGCTCGACCGGCGGCGCGAGCGGGTGATCACCGCCGCCCGCGCCCACTTCACGCCGGAAATCTGGGCCCGCATCGACGAGCCGCTCGTCTTCTTTCCGCTCTCCGAAGAGGAGATTGGCCGCATCGCGGAGCTCCAGCTCCGGGCCTCGTCGAGCCAGCTGCAGCGCGAGCGGCGCATCCGTTACACCTGGGATGCATCGCTCATCGCCCACCTCATCGCCTCAGGTGGCTACGACCCGCAGCTGGGCGCCCGCCCCATGCGTCGGACCATCGAGCGGCTGGTCGAGGGGCCCATCTCCGAGCTCATCCTGACGGGCTCCGTCGACGCGGGCGGCGAGGTGGTCATCACCGTGGCGGACGGCAAGGTGGTCGTCAGCCCTCGCGCCTAGGCTCTTCGGCCGCAGCGAGCGCGGCAGAGAGCGCGGCGATGGCCCGGTCGGAGAGGCCGCGTGCCTCGGCGAGCTCGAGCCAGCGTTGGCCGAGCGCGGCATAGAGCGGCAGGAGCTCCGGCGTGGCGCGGAGCCGGTCGGCATGGCGAAGCACGGTGCCCGCGTCGCCGCGCGCGAAGGGTCCCGTCAGCGCCTCGGCAGGCGGCGCGAGCAGCATGTTGGCGGTGGCGCCATGTGCGAGCCGGGCAAGTCCTGCGCGAAGTGCAGGCGAGTCGATGTTGGCAGCGGCGATGACCGTGAGCGCAGCCTGCATCGTGGCGTAGGGGGCGTTACCGGCGAGCGCTGCAGCGAGGTGGTAGGCGGCGCGCGCCTCACCCGGTACCTGCTCCGGCCGGCCACCGAGCCGCTCTGCCAGGCTCCGCGCCGCATCGAGTGCCCTGCCCTCGCCATCGATGGCGAAGAAGGCGCCGAGCAGCGCTTCGCGGTCGCCCGCGTCGCCGCGCAACGACTGGAGCGGGTGGCAGAGCCCGCGCGGGCCTCCGGTCGCGCCGAGCGTTTCGTAACCCGAGGCGCCCGACAGGTGGAGCCAGACGCGCTCTTCGGGCCGGCTGTTGGTTGCAACGGCACCCCGCGCAACGGCGGAGAGCTGGTCGTCGGGCACAGCGAAGATGACCACCTCCGCCTCGCCCGCGGCGAGTGCTCCGCGCGTCTGCAGGAGCGGTGCGAGCGCGGGCAGAATGGCGACGGCGGCGGCGCCTGTCGCCTCGTTTCGCGTCCAGGCCGAGACAAGGAGCCCCTGCTCGGCGAGGAGGCCGGCGACCGCGCGGCCCGCCTTGCCCAGGCCGATGACAGCGTAGCGGGTCATGGCGCGCCGCCCGGCTGCGACCGGCGCAACCGCCGCAGCACGCGGGCCGGTACCAGCTCCGCTACCTCGTCCCAGGCGCCTGCTTCGGCGAGGCGCCGTACCTCGGTGCTTGAGATGTTGGGCAGTGCGAGCGGTGCGCCCTCCGCCGAACCGGCGCGACCGATGACCGCGACCGTGGCGAGCTGCTCGATGGTCTCCCACTCCCTCCAGCGGTGTCGCTCCGCATAGGCATCGCTGCCGACGAGCCACCAGAAGCGGTAGCCACGATGGGTCGCGTGCAGCGCCCGGAGCAGGTCGACCGTGTAGGAGGTGCCGAAGCGCCGCTCGTAGTCACGCACACCGCCGGCGGGGCCGAGCGAGGCAACAGCGGCGCGGCAGAGCGCAAGCCGTTCATCGAAGTCGGCGAGCGGCTTGCCGAAGGGGTGGCTGAAGGAGGGCACCCAGAGCAGCCGGTCGATGGGGAGCGTCGCGAGCGCCCACTGGGAGGCGAGGAGGTGGCCGAGATGGGGCGGGTTGAAGCTGCCGCCGAAGAGGCAGATGCGGCCGTTAGCGCGGGCCATGATACTCGGAGCGGCGGGCGGCGGTGACGGCTGCCAGCAGTTCGGCGGGTGTCTCGAGCGCCGCGGCCAAGTCGCCAAACGGGGCACCGGCGTCGATGAGGCGGCGGGGTTCATCGGAGCCGAAGAGGAGGTCGATGGCGGGGATGTCGTCGACGAACTCGTAGGCGTCGCTCCGCCAGGCGAAGTGGTCGGGGTGGAGCCGGGAGATGGCCCATACGATGGCGGCGCCCGTGAGGAGCGGGCGGTAGGCCTGCCGGTCGGTCACATGGATGCCGAGCCCGTAACAGCGCTCTTTGGTGAACTTGTCGAAGGTGGGGACGAAGGCGCAGCGGCGCCAGCAGACGCCCGGCAGATGAAGCGACTCGAGTAGCGCCGCGAGCGCAGGCGCGTTGACGAAGGGAGCGCCGAAGATTTCGAACGGACGGGTCGTCCCGCGCCCCTCGGAGATGTTGGTCCCCTCGAGCAGACACATGCCGGGATAGACGAGCGCGGTGTCGAGCGTGGGCATGTTGGGCGACGGGAGTACCCAGGGCGCCGTATGGTCGTCCATCCAGAGGTGGGCGCTGTAGCCCTCCATGGGCACCACTTCGTGGGTGAGCTCCCATCCCTGCTGGCGGGCGAAGGTGAGGACCTCTGCCGTGGTCAGGCCGTGGCGTGTGGGCAGGTTGAGCCAGCCAACGAAGGAGCGGAAGGCGGGGAGGAGCGCGGGGCCTTCGACGGCATCACCGATGGGGTTGGGCCGGTCGAGCAGCAGGCAACGGACGCCGGCCTTGGCGCAGGCCTCCGCCATGAAGAGGGCGGTGTAGATGTAGGTGTAGTAGCGGCTACCCACATCCTGCAGGTCGATGATGACGAGGTCGAGGTCGGCGAGCTGCTCCGCCTTGGGGCGCAGGTCGTCGATTTCGGCGCCGTAGAGGCTGACGCTCTCGAGGCCGGTGAGCGGGTCGACCTCGTGGCCCACTGCCTCCATGTATTGGGCTTCTCCACGGAGGCCATGCTCGGGCCCAAAGAGCCGGACGAGGTTGACGCCGGCGGCGAGCAGCGCGTCGGCTGCATGCTCAAAGCGGGCAGAGACGGAGGCGGGGTGACCGAGCAGCCCGGCTCTGCAGCCGAGGGCGCCGAAACGGGCTGGGTCGAGGAGGAGACGGTCGAGGCCCGTCAGGCAGGTTCGCCGCATGCGGTCCGATCAGCCTTCGGTGTTGCTGTCGGAGGGACGACGGCCGCGGATGCCACCAAGGCCCGACACCACACCCGGCTTGCCGCCGGCAGCGGGAGCCTGGGGGCCTCCGACGAGGCCGGCCCACTCCGCGTTGCCCGAAGCGTCGTCGGAGTCGGGGTCGCCCTTGCCCTGCAGCTTGAAGCTCATGACGTTGAGGGAGTGTGACATGTCCGAAAGGTGGTTCGCCTCTTCGACGGGCCACATGTAGTCGAGTTTGCCGGCGATGACCTCTTGGATGCCCTTGGAGATCTCCTCGATGGGCTCCATGAAGTTCTTGATGATGACGAGGATGACAACGGCACCAACGAAGAAGAGCGCGAGGAGAATTCCAAGGAAGATGTTCCGGAACGCTCCGACCGGTGCCACGGCCTCGGTGACCGAGCCGATGACGAGGAAGCCTACCTGCGACGCACGGTCGGCGCGGCTGATAGCGAAGGAGGAGGGCATGACGAAATACTCCTTTCCTGCGATGGTCGTGGAGTACATGCCGTCGATGCCCTTGGTCGTCATTTCGGCGAAGCTCAGCGCAGGCACGCTGGAATCGCTGCGCTCGACGTACTCGGCAGTCGTGAGGCTGCTCAGGAAGGAGGAGTTCGAGTCATCGAAGCTCGAACCGCCGAAGAAAATCTGGCCCTTGTCGCCCATGAAGTAGGCCACGTCGAGGCCGTCGGGTGCATCCTCCTTGCCGCCGTCGTTGGTCACGAAGTAGCCGATGACTGCGCTGCCGATGTAGTTGCCGCCGGCGTCATGAATGGGCGCTGCGGCAACCTGGGCCATCTTGGGGGTCTGGTCGTTGTGGTCGCGCCACGCGACGACATCGTGCTGCGTGCCCTTGTCCTTC
>CAIWGR010000039.1 GCA_903912275.1 uncultured delta proteobacterium | reverse complement strand
TTCCGGCTCGTCCGGAGCGTGGTCCAGCCCCCCGCGGGTGGCGACTGTGGCGCCGGCTTCCACCTCGACACGACTCTCAATGCCTATGCCTGCGAGGCCGACCGAAGGGCCTGCGCGACATTGACCTATTCGGGCTTCCAGGCCTGGGACGGCGACACGTGGGGCACCTGCCAGAAGTGTGCACCCGGCTTTGTGGCCGAGCCGGCCATCTCGACGGCGACCACCGCGCTCACGGGTGTCGGGGCGGGAACCGCAACGGACTGCATCCCCGTCGCCGACCAGCCCACGTCGGGCGCCGGCACCCTCTGCACGGCCAACGGCGTCGTCAACAACGGCACGGCTACAGCCCTCGCCGGCGATACCAGCGGCCGCCTCGACTTCACCACCACCACGGGCGCCCTCACCGGCACCCTGCTCATCACCTCCGACAGCTCCTTCGGCTTCCGCGACAGCTCCATCCCCATCGCCACCCGCTCCGACAAGCACCAGGTGTCCCTCTCAGCCGGCGAGACCCTCTTCGCAAAGGTCAGTAGCACGGCCGTGCGTGGCGCTGCAGAGCGATTCACCCCCGTCCTCTACCTCTACGGCGACGCCCCCGCAGCCGGCAGCCAGTGCAACCGGCTGGCTACCGCCTCGGGCAATGCCTCCGCAATCGATGTCACAGGCGCAGATGCCAATGGCGCAGGGGCCACCTCGGAGAGCGAGGCCATCATCCGCTTCCGCGCGCCGGCGAACGGTACCTACTACCTCATCGTGACCAGCACAGACCCGGTGGATTCCCCTTCGCTCCCCTACAACCTGGTCATCAACAGGGGCAAAGAGCTCGGCGAGGCCTGTACCCTCGATAGCCAGTGCGCCTCGCGCTCCTGCTCTCTCGGCGACGTGAGCAATGATGGTTTGGGTATCATCCCCGGCCCACTTCCCGGCACCGGCGTCTGGCCCGCCCTGCCGGCGGCCCTCAAGGTCTGCACCCCGACTCCCGACAGCGCCTGGCCCACCGGCCTGCCCGTTACCCCCTCCGACATGGTCCTCATCCCCGCGGGCACCTTCATGATGGGCAGCCCCGGCACCGAGAAGTGGCGCACCAACAACGCGATAGGTGCCACCGGCGATGAGTCGCAGCATCGGGTCACCATCTCCCGCCCCTTCTACCTGCAGCGGCTCGAGATGACGCAGGCGGCCTTTGCCCGTGTCACGGGCAACCAGCGCAATGCAACGGTGAACGGAGCCCCCCCGCTCATATATACCGACTACTACTCCGCCGTCGGCTTCGCCAACGAGCTCTCCCGCCGCGAGGGGCTCACCGAGTGCTACTCGGTCACCTGCGCGTCGGGCAGTGTCAACTCCTGGATCGACGGCGGGGCCCTCGCGACCGAGTGCTCGGCGGTGGCCCTCACCAGCGCTTCCTGCACGGGCTATCGCCTGCCCACCGAGAGTGAGTGGGAGTATGCCGCCCGCGCCGGAACCAAGAGCGCCGTCTACTACGACCCCAATCTCGACGGTCAGGCCGAGACGGCGACGCTGAACGCCATCGCCCTGCGGAACGACCCGACCTTGCTCCAGAGTCAGCCGGGCGGCCAGAAGGCCCCCAACCCCTGGGGCCTCTACGACATGATCGGCAACAACTGGGACATGGTGCACGACAGCTACGCAGCCTACCCCACCGCCAGCAACAGCACCGACCCCGGCCTCGCCAGCCCTGCCAGCAAGGCCGTCATCCTCCGCGGCGGTAGCTACATTGAAAACAACGTCTGGCAACGTGCCGCAGCGCGCTTCAACTGGAGCGCCAACGGCTCCCTCGGCGATGCGCGGAGCAACTACGGAAACGCCAACGTGGGCTTCCGCCTCGCCCGCACCGCCATCACCCCCATCGTAGCCGGCACGCCTTGCGCCGCAGGCTACCACGCCGCTGGCACCATCTGCGACGTGGACCAGATCGCCTGCTATCTCGACAACGCCACTGCCGCCAAGCAGATCTGGAACGGCACAGCCTTTGGCGACTGTATCGCCACCGCCTGCGCCCCCGGCTTCCATGTGGAGGGCGGCGCCTGCCTGAGCGACACCAAGACCTGCAGCAACGCCTCCGGCACAGGGCTGCAGCGGTGGGTCTCCGGCACCACCTACGCCACCTGCCTGCAGCCCCTCGGCGGCCTCTGCAGCGCCAACAGCGACTGCGACAGCAACAACTGCCCCGCCGCGACGAGCGGTCTGCCCGACCGCCGCTGCGCCCCCACCGGCATGATCTACCTGCCCCCCGCCACCTTCACCGCCGGCAGCCCCAACAGCGAAGCGGCCAGCGCGGCGGGCGAGTCACAGTATCAGGCCACCATCTCCCGCGGCCTCTTCATCGGCACCACTGAGGTCACCCAAGCCCAGTGGAAGGCGCTCTCCAACAACATCAACCCCTCCTGCAACCAGAACGGAACCTCGCCCTGGAACGCCTGCGCTGGCTCCAACTCCAATGACAGCGGCCCCGTGGAGCGGGTAGACTGGTACTCCGCAGCAGCCTTCGCCAACGCCCGCTCCCGCGCCGAGGGGCTCACCCCCTGCTACGCGATCGGCCAGAACAACTCGACTGGTTCCAACGACCCTGACTGGCGCGACGGCGCCTCGCTTCAGAACACCAGTCTCGCCACCCTAGGTTGCGACGGCTACCGGCTCCCCACCGATGCGGAGTGGGAGTATGCCGCCCGCGCCGGCAGCCGCGGACCCACCTACAATGTACCCAACGGCGCGAGCGCGAGCGCTCAGGCCAACCTCAACGCCATTTCTTGGAACGCCAACAACAGTTTGAACTACACGCATCCTGTTGGCCAGAAACTGCCGAATGCGTTTGGCCTCTACGACATGCTCGGCAACGTGTTCGAATGGGCCTACGACAAGACGGGTGCCAACCCAAATGTCGCAGTGACCGATCCCCTCGATATCACGCCTGTCTGGCAAGATAATCGCAATCTCATGGGTGGTTACTACGGTTCTGATCTGAATGGTGCCCGCGCCGCATGGCAGCACCCTGGATGGTCCTCTAAGAATTCTGAGGGTACGATCGGCCTCCGCTTGGTCCGCACCCCCGTCCTCAACCCGCTGCGCGGCCTCTGCCCCTCGGGCTACCATGTGAGCGGCGCCATCTGCGAGCCCGACCTGCTGGCTTGCGCCACAACCGCCACCAACGCAGTGGGCACCGCCAAGAGCTGGGACGTGGCCGCCTTCGGCGCCTGTCTGCCCTACACCTGCGCCACGGGCTTCCATCTGGAGGGCGGCGCCTGCCTCAGCAACAGCAAGAGCTGCACCGTGGGCACGCAGACGGGCGTGCAGGATTGGAGCTCCGGCGCCAGCTACAGCAGCTGCGCCTTGCCGCTCGGCGCCCTCTGCACCGCAGACGCCGACTGCGCCAGCACCACGCTCGCGCCCACCTCCTGCGCCATGGGCCCCGCGGGCCTCGCCAACGACCGCTGCGCCCCGGCCGGCATGAACTTCCTCCCCGCCGGAACCTTCGTCATGGGCTCGGCCGCGGCCGAGACGGGCCGCTCGTCAGACGAGATCCAGCACCAGGTGACGCTGGCCCGCCCCTTCTTCATGGGCGCCAAAGAGGTCACGCAGGCCGAGTGGGCCCGTCTGGCTGGCGACCTCAACCCCTCCTGCTTCCAGGCCACCACGGGCACCACCTGCGCCACGGTCGTCACCGCGGGCACCACCAACCCCAACGGACCGGTGGAGCGGCTGGATTGGTATGCGGCGGTGGGCTACGCCAACGCCAAGTCGGAGAGCGAGGGGCTTACCCCCTGCTATGTCTACAGCGGCACCCGCGGTGATACCTGGGCAGATGGTGACCACATCTTCGGTGGGTCCAGTACCCCCCTACGCACGCTCAACTGCACGGGCTACCGGCTGCCCACCGAGGCGGAGTGGGAGTATGCTGCCCGCGCGGGGACCACGGGCGCCACCTACAACGCGGCCAACCCGCTTGCCGCCACCCAGACGGAGCTCAACCTCATCGCCTGGACCGTCAACAACGCCGGAGGTCGCACCCATGATGGCGCCATGAAGACGGCCAACGCCTTCGGCCTCTTCGACATGCTCGGCAACGTCTACGAGCATCAGTGGGACGTCTACGCCGCCTACCCGATCACCCCGGTGACCGACCCGCTCGGTCCCTTTCCGGGAAATCGCGGCATCAAGGGGCGTGGCTACAGTGATGCACTGACCGGCGCCCGTGCTGCGATGCGCTACCCTTGGGATCCTTCCGCCGGTAACACCGTCGGTGGCGTTGGCGGCAGCCCCAACATCGGATTCCGGCTGGCCCGCACTGCTGTGCTGCCGGTGGCGCAGGCGGCCTGCCCCACGGGCTACCATGTGAACGCGGCCAACAATGTCTGCGAGCAAGACACCCTCGCCTGCTCGCTCGAGTTTGCCTCCTCTGCCATCCAGACTTGGAACGGCACCGCCTACGGCGCCTGCACCCTGGTGTCCTGCGATGCCCAGTCGATCCAGGTCGGCGCCACCTGCTCCGGCACCTGTAGCCCCGTCGGTACGTCGGCAACGATGACCGCAGCGCAGACGGTCACGGCCGCGCTCGACGCCACTGACTCTGCCAACAGCGTGCGCGGCTCCGGCTACTACTTCGACAAGTATGCCATCACCCTCACGGCCGGCCAGCGGATGCAGATTATCCAGACCGCAACCGTGACCAACTGGGATACCTACCTCTACATTACGGGAGGCACTACCTGCGGCATCCTCGGCTACGACGACGATTCCGCGGGCCTCGCCAACTCGCGCATCCAGTTCATCGCCCCGGCGGCGGGCACCTACTACCTGCACGCCACCAGCTACGGCGCCCGCGCGGTCGGCGGCTACACGCTGACCACCTCGGCCTGGTAACAGCCCCTCGCGGCTCTCCGCCCGCGCCGCGCTCCCGCAGGGGAGGGCGGCGCCTACACCCTCAGCGTCGGGCCCTAGGGGCGCGAGCGCTCTCCGCCCGCGCCGCGCTCCCGCAGGGGAGGGCGGCGCTGCGCATCCCAGGGCGTGGGTGGCACGAATCCCAGGGCGTGGGAGGCATGAATCCCAGGGCGTCGCCCTGGGAATCGGGTCGTGGATATGGAGGCACGCGCCGTGTCGGGTGTTGTTGCGCGCCGTGTCGGGTGTTGTTGCGCGCCGTGTCGGGGTGGGGGTGGTGCGTCACATGAATCCCAGGGCGTCGCCCTGGGTTGACACATGTCGCCCCGCTGGGGCTTGAACGCGTGAAGGCTCTCGCCATGCCGCAATCACCTTCCAACAGCCGCCTAGGCTGAGCAGACATGGGCGCCGCGTTCCGTGTGACCCAAAGGGCCACCGCATATCAGCCCAGGGTGCAACCCTGGGATTGGGATGGTGGGTAGGGAGGGACGCGCAACGCGGACCATTGCCTGTCTCTGGATGGGGAGCCGTGCGTGCGACCTCCGAACGATTGGTATACAGTTGTATGCAGTTTACGACTGTTACACTTCCGTTTGTAAGCCAGCGTTCTTGACAGTGCGTAAATGATCTTGCAGGGGCTGAAATCATCACTGTGTTGCTTGTAATTGAGGTCTTCTATGCGCCGTTGGCTCATCTGTGTCCCCCTGCTCGTCGCTGGTTGTGCTGAAGATACTGTAGCACCCGCCCCGTTTGACGCCGCGCCGCCGCTCGGAGAGACCCGCTGGGTGCTCCAGTATGAGAGCACCACCGCCTGCAGCATC
>CAIWGR010000038.1 GCA_903912275.1 uncultured delta proteobacterium | reverse complement strand
TGCGTAATGTTGGTGCCAAGGGGTGTCAACCGTTTGGTTGACGGTCACGCCACTGTGCGTGTAGGGGCACACACATGGCATCATCCGAAGCAGAGACCACACCGGAGCGCATCCTCGATGCCGCTGCCGCGGAGTTCGCCGAACACGGCTTCGCAGGCTCGCGCGTGGACCGCATCGCTCGTCTCGCAGGATGCAACAAGCAGCTCCTCTATCACTACTTCGGAAGCAAAGAGGGGCTCCGCCACGCCGTCTTCCGTCGCGGCCTCGTCGAGCGGGGAGAGCGCCTCCGCAACATGGCAGGCGGCCCCGCCGAGATGGTCGCAGCCGGCTTTGCCAACATGGGTGCCGACGAAAACTGGATCCGCATGATGCTCTGGGAGCGGCTCTCCGCCACCGGCTGCGAGTTCGCCGACGAGCGACGCGCCCACTTCCAGCAGATGGTCGAGCGGGCCACCTGGGTCGCCGACCCGGCCCTCCGCCCCTTCGTTACCCTCGCCTGCATGAGCATGGCAGCCTTCCCCTGGACCCTCCCCCAGGTGGCCGAGCTGGTCACCGCGAGCGACATCCGCTCCGACGAATTCCGCAACGGCTACCTCGCCGCCATCCAGCTCATTCTCGGCGAGCGCGCCCCCGCCGAAGCGCCCCCGGCGGTCGAAGCCCCCGCCAAGCCCACCGCGCCGCGCAGCCGCAAGCGCTGACCTACGCCGCACCTTTGTGCGCCGACCCGCATCCTACGGGTCTCTCTTGCCATCCCGGCTCACCGTGAAGTCTGCTCTCCATCGCAGCGAAAACCTCATCATCCAGCGGGTCGACGGTTCCGGCCAGGTGGAGGTGGAGATCCGTTTCAGCCACTTCGCCGCCCGCGGCCTCTGCGAGGGCAGCTGCCCCCACTGCGGACGGCGCGGCGTTCCCTCCCACTGGGAGCTCGAAGGGCCCGAGAGCCGGGCCAACACCATGTGGTTCACCTGCTCCGAGCCAGCGCTCTGCGACACGCCAGACTCCGGCGCCCGCTCCTGGACGCAGCCGGTGCTCTTCGCCCGCGGCTGGGAAGACCGCTAGTCGAAGTCGAGCAGCGAGAGCTGCTCCAGCGGGCTCTCCTCTGCAGGCGGCGGCGGCGGCGCGACCCGCTTCGGCCTGCCGCCGATGGGCACGCACCGGGTAATCCGCTGCAGCCGGAAGGTGCGCTCCTCCTTCCGCGCATGGCAGAAGGCCTGCAGATAGGTCTCCGCCACGATGCGGTGGGGCGTGACCACCCGGGTGTTCATCTCGCCCCGCTCCTTGGAGAAGTAGTCCAGCTTCACATCGACGCCGAGCGCGAGGCAGGCGTAGAGGAGCGACGAGACGGGCGCCTCGCTGTCGTAGAGGATGCCGTCGCCGTCGCGCTCCGCAACCTCCGACAGGTCGGGCGGTTCGACGGGCGGCAGGCACTGGTCGAGCAGCTGGTAGGCCTCCACCTCCACCCGCATGTTCTCCGCGGTGTCGAGCAGCCGCATGAGCCGCTCGCGCACCTCCACCACCCGCTCGGTGCTCAGCCGCGTGGCGCCGGCCCGGCTCAGATGCTCGAGCAGGTGAATCGCCACGCCAATCGCCTCCAGCTCCTCCGGCAGCTCCACCCGGAAGCCGCCATGCGCCTTCACCATCGCCGGCTCCTTTCGTGAGCGCGGGGTGGGGAAGCGGTCGCGCAGCCGCTCGGTGAGCGGCCTGGGGCCGGGAGGATGAGCAGGCTTCGGCATAGGGCGAATCTACCGAGGCGCCGCGGGCGGTGCAACCCGCTGCACCTCGTAAAAGCGGGCAGGGCGGAGCAGCAGGCCGCCGAAGCTGTCGGTCGCCGACCGCAGGAGCTTCCACTGCTCCGCTGCCAGCTTCAGGCCCCCCGCACCGTCGAGCCCTATGCCGGCCGCAGCCTGCTCCTCCAGCCCCACCAGCACCGCGCCGTCGCTGGCGCCCAGCTCCACCACCGCGCCCCGCACCGCCACCGGCCGGCGGCTCGCAATCAGCGTCTCGCGACGGCACCGGCGCGGCCACCACCGCTCATCCCAGTCCCGCCCCAGGCAGAGCTCCGCCGCCTCCTCCCGCTCCGCCCGGTAGTAGAGCTCCGACGCGGCAGCCAGCAGCTCCGCCGACGAGGCCGCGCCACCCACCTCTGCCGCGGCGGGCAGCCCACGCACCACCACCGTGTCGGCCTGGTAGCGCTGCAGCGCCAGCCCCAGCGCCCGCAGCCGCTCGTAGGGCGACACCGTCCCCGCCGGGCTCACCCAGCCCGTCGTCTCCGCCCCCTCCAGATCGACCACCAGCAGCCGCACCACCGCGCCAGGCTCCGGCGCCGGCGCCCCCTCGAACCGGACCAACGTCCCATACCGCACCGCACGCTCCGGCTCGCCGCAGCCCGCCGCACCCAGCAGGCACAAACAGAGCCAGCCCATGCGAATCATCCGCTGCAGCAAACCCCACCTGCGTGGAGAATCTGCATCTTGAGATTGGTCGCTCGGATGCGTAGGAACCGGCGGCATCTGCACTGTCGCGCTTGGAGGCATCATGCAATCGAAGAAGGGAACCCTCTGGGGCGCGGCTGGGCTCAGCCTTGCGCTCGCCTGTCTGGCGGTCGTGCCGCAGGCCAACGCCACTACCATGATTTACCGCTCAATCGAGGAACTTGCGCAGCGCAGCGCGCTCGTCGTCGAGGGCACCGTCACCGGCTCCGAGACCTACGCCGGCGACGAGGGCCGCATCACCACCCGCTGGACCGTCAAGGTGGCCCGCACCCTCCGCGGCCAGCCCGCCGCCGAGGTCCGCTTCGAGCAGTGGGCCGGCACGCTGGGCGACATCACCACCCAGATCCCCGGCGACGCCCGCTTCACCCAAGGCGAGCGGGTCGTCCTCTTCCTCCGCGGCGAAAGCCCCGAGAAGATGTACCTCACCGCCATGGGCCAGGCCAAGTTCACCATCCATGGCGGCAACCAGCCCGCCAAGCTCCTCCGCAAGGCCGCCATCGAGGGCGCAGGGCAGGGCATTGTGCCGCTGCCGCTCAAGGAGCTCGCCCCCCTCGCAGCCCCGCAGAGCCGGGTCGAAGAGGCCGTCCGCGACCTCGCAGACATCGCCTTCGCGCCCGCCCAGCCCGGCGCCGCCCCCCTCTTCTTCGTCCACGGCGTCGAGCGCCTCTCGCTCTCCGAGCTTGAGAGCCGTGTCTTTGGCACCAACCTCTCGCAGGAGGTGGCGCCATGAACCAGCGCATCGCCCGCTCCGCCGCCGCACTCCTCGGACTCCTCTTCGCGCTCACGCTCCTCCCCGGCCGCGTCGAGGCCTACGCCACCATCGACGCCTGCAACCCGAGCTGGCCCGCCGCCAGCCTGCCCAGCCGCTACTACGTCAACCAGAACGGCTACTCGGCCATCCCGCTCGTCGATGTCCGCACCATCTTCACCAACTCCTTCGCCGCCTGGGGCGAGCCCTGCTGCAGCTCCTTCTCTGCACGTGAGATGGGCCTCACCGCCGACGTCGGCGAAAACAACGCCGTCGCCAACAACGTGATGTCCTTCCGCGAGGCCAGCTGGCCCGCCTCGCTCGGCGACGGCACCTCCGTGCTCGCCGTCACGCTGCCGCAGTGGAACGGCCGCTGTTCGCTCGTGAGCGCAGACATGGTCTTCAACGGCTTCAACCACGACTTCGCCTCCAACGGCCGGTTTGGCGCCAACGACCTGCAGTCCATCACCACCCACGAGGCCGGCCACTGGCTCGGGCTCGACCACAGCTCCGTCGCCTCTGCCACCATGTACTACGCCTACTCGGGCGGCGAGGGCTCGCGCACCCTCCACCAGGACGACATCGACGGCGTCTGCTTCCTCTACGAGCAGGCCTGCGGCTGCAGCACCACCGCAGACTGCACCGGCGCCGGCGAGGAGTGTGTCGGCGGCCAGTGCATCATCCCCCCCTGCACCGCAGACAGCGACTGCGACACCGGCCTCATCTGCGACGCCGGCAGCTGCGTTGTCCCGCCCTGCGGCTCCGACGCCGACTGCGTGGGCAACCAAGTCTGCGTCGCAGGCTCCTGCATCACCCAGACCGACTGCCCCATCTGCGCACCCTGCAACACCGCCGACGACTGCGGCGGCAGCCCCTACGTCTGCGCCCAGGACCCCAACGGCGGCACCGGCGGCGTCTGCACCCTCCTCTGTGCCGCCGCGGGCGACTGCCCCGGCGACTCGGCCTGCTTCACCGTCCCCGGCCAGGGCTTCAACGTCTGCCTGAACCCCGACGCAGCCACCGGCAGCGTCTGCCCCACCACCTATGTCTGTGGCGGCGGCACCACCGGCCTCTGCGACGGCGTCACCTGCCCCGCCGGCCAGACCTGCGACCCGGCCACCGGCGCCTGCTCCGCTCCCGGCAGCGGCGACGCCTGCGCCAACATCTGTGACGGCTGCACCACCGACGCCGACTGCGATGGCGGGCTCGGCTCCTGCGTCGACTTCGGCAACGGCGGCATCTGCACCACCGCCTGCTCCGCAGCCGACCCCTGCCCCGGCCTCAACACCGACTGCTTCGCGGTCCAAGACACCACCGGCGCCACCCAGAACCTCTGCTTCAACGCCGAGGCCGCCACCGACATCTGCCCCGCCACCTGGACCTGCGAGACCGCGCCGCCCGCCGCCCCCTGCGACGGCGTCACCTGCCCCGCCGGCGAGCTCTGCGACGCCGCCACCGGCAACTGCATCCCCGACACCTTCGACGGCTCGCGCGGCGGCTCCTGCGGCATCTGCGACAGCTGCCGCACCGACGCCGACTGCGGCGGTGGCCTCTGCAAGAACTTCGTCGGCATCGGCCAGTTCTGCACCCAGACCAGCGACGCCGGCTGCCCCGGCAACGCCACCTGCTTCGCGCTCGGCGCCCAGCAGCTCTGCCTCAACCCCGACGCCGGCTCCGCAGGCGTCTGCAACGCCAGCTTCGTCTGCAACGAGGCCCCGACCGACCCCGACGCCGGCACCACCGACACCGGCACCACCACCGACACGGGAACCGTGAGCAACGACACTGGTTCGAGCAGCAACGACACCGGCGGCAACGGGCGGCCCTCCGTCAGCGGCCGCGCCGTCTCCAGCGGCTGCTCTGCCACAGGCGGCGCAGCCAGCCTCACGGCCCTCCTCGCGCTCGCCGGCCTGCTCCTGCTCCGCCGCCGCCGCGCCACCGCATCGCGCTAGCCCCACGCCGTTTGCAGTTGAAGCAGACGGCGCCGCGCGTTACCCTCTCTCCCACGGCGCAACCGCCGGGGAGGGCGACCATGTCCGCAACCGCAACGGCTGCCGCAGGGAGCCCATCATGAAGCGTCTACTCGGTCTCGTCGGCCTCTCCGCCTTGCTCTTGGCGCCCGCCGTCGCCGCTGCGGAGCCCCGCCTCCCTGTCGCGGAGGAGCTCAGCGGCACCATCGGCGGCGGCGACACCACCAACGCCCGCGGCGCCCTCGAAGACGCCTTCGTCGTCGACCTCACCGCCGGCCAGTCGCTCAAGGTCGAGCTCCGCTCCTCCGAGTTCGACGCCTTCCTCTCCGCCACCGGCCCCGACGGCGCCACCGTCGCCGAAGACGACGACTCGCTCGGCGGCTCCAACGCCCGCATCAACTTCACCGCCGTCACCGCGGGCCGCTACCGCATCGCCGTCTCCTCCTTCCAGCGCGGACAGTCGGGCGACTACACCCTGCGCGCCGACGTCTGGGTGCGGAAGGCCCTCACCGTCGCCAAGCTCGACCTCCCCGCCCGCGCCCAGGGCGCACTCGGCGACAGCGACGCCCGCCGCGCCGACGGCCAGTGGGTCAAGGCCTTCCGCTTCAACGCCAAGGCCGCAGACGAGATCGAGGCCCGCCTCACTGCCCAGTTCGACGCCTACCTCATCCTGCTCTCGCCCACCGGCGAGGTGGTCGCGCAGGCCGACGAGGGCGCCGGCGGCACCGATGCCAAGCTCCGCGCCGGCCTTCCGATGACCGGCGAGTACACCCTCCTCGTCACCACCCCCTCCACCAGCAGCGCGGGCACCTTCCAGCTCGAGCTCCTCGGCGCCGAGCCCGCCTCTGCCAAGCCGCCCGTCCCGCTCACGCCCGGCGCGATGCAGCGGGCCAACATGGCGGCCCAGGTGGGCGGCAAGGGCGGCGGCAAGCCCGATATGGCCATGGCCGGCGGCACGGAGCCGGCCAAGCTGGCGGCCGCGCTGGCAAGCGTACAGGCTTGGGTGACCGACAAACTCTGACCCTGCCCAAAGCGCCAAGGCGCTATAAAAAAGAGAGCTGCTCGCGCTTGTTCCATAAGCGCTAGCGGCTCTTTTGCTTTGTAGGTGCGGTCCTTGCACGGTGGGTGAGATCG
>CAIWGR010000037.1 GCA_903912275.1 uncultured delta proteobacterium | reverse complement strand
TCCGTTGAGGTAACCGGTGTCTGCCGCGATGGAGCCGGCGCGCAGGTTGCCTGTGAAGCGGTGCCCTTGTCCGAGGCCTGTCGCATCGACCCCACAACTGTCCCGCTCTCGAGCTGCCGAGACAAGAGCAGGACGTCGAAAGGAGACGAACTGTTTGTCTGCCCGCTGCTCGTGGAGAGTGCGGATTGCGCCAGCGTCGGAGCCCCGCTTGGAGAGTCGGTCTCGGTGGACTTTGAGGTAACGCGAGGTCGGTTGAGCCGCTTCGGCGGGACGTTGTTGCTTGGCAATCATCGGAGCCAGTCCGGCGCGGTCCTGGCGGAGCTCAAGTATGAGGCTGGCGAGCCCTACTCGATGGAGGCCATCTACCGGACACAGGCGGGGCTCCGGTCGCTCGGCATCTTTGATTCGGTGCGTGCGTCGACGCTGAGCATTGCCAAGGACGCCGGCGAAGATGTGGTCTACACGGTGCTGGAGGTCGAGGAGACTCACCCGTGGACGGTGGATGCCAACACAGGTGTCGAGTTTCAGTTCGGCGGTGTTGGGCGCAAGGTGCTCGTGCTGTCGAATGAACCGGTCTTCCGGCACCGCAACATCCTCGGTCGGATGGAGGAGTTCCGTGCGTCGGGCAACCTGGACATCGATCCAAGTTCGTTGAGCCGACTCTCATCGGGCGAGGTGAAGATGGGCGCAAACCTCTCCTACTTCGACCCGCGGTTCCACGGCTTCGGTCTCTTTCGGGATGCGACGGAGGCGCTGGTTGAGGTCTATGGTGACCGTGATCGGCTCACGCTCGCACCGGCGCCCCAGGTAGACGAGTGGGGTGTGGGTGCGCGGGCGCGGGATGAATCGGACACGCGGCGCGGGCTCTTCTACGAGTTCGGGATTTCGTTTCGCAACACGCGCTCCATCGACCAGTCGGGCGAGGCGGACCGGCCCGTGGAGTCGGCGGCCATTCTTTCTGCGACGCCGCGTGTAACCTACGATCGTCGGAACCATCCGCTGCGCCCGACCGCCGGTTATCTTGCCGAGGTGAGCGTAGAACTCGCGGATGACTTTGTGGGGCTCTCCGATGCGAGCGCCTTCACCAAGGTGACAGCGCGCGCCGTGGGTTTCTGGTCGTTGGCGCCGGGTGTGGTGGCCGCTACGCAGCTGCGAAGCGGCTATGCGACGGGCGGTCTCTTGAGCGGGTTTGATGCGGGTCGGTCGCTCGCGTTGCCACTTTCGGAGCGGTTCCTGATGGGTGGGTCGGGTAGCGTGCGCGGCTTTGGTGAGGGTGCGATCAAGACCGTCGAAGGAGACGCCTCCGGCGGCGACGTGTTTGTGCAGGCCAATGTCGAGCTGCGCTACGGGCTGGTGCAGGCGCTTGGCGTGGAGGGCGCGGCGTTTCTCGATGCAGGTGAGCTGGCGCGAGAGGCAGGGGCGCTCTCTGTCGGAGAACTTCGGAGTGCCGCGGGGCTGGGGCTGCGGTGGGTCATCGCCAACATGATCCCCGTGGCGTTTGACTACGGAACGAACCTGAGCAGGCGCATCGGTGAGCCATTCGGTCGGTTCCACCTGAACGTGGGCTACACCTTTTAGCGCCGAGGCTTGTTGGCGCGGAGTGGCTGTGTTCCCATGACTTCGCGTTCGAAATCGTAGTCTGTGCCCAGCGCCTGCTGCGGTCCTCTCTGGGCAGCGGGCCGGTCGCCTTCCACAGCAAGGTCGCCGAGCTTCATCCCCTCGCTCAGGAACTTCCGACTGCGCGCGTCCGTGGCCTCTTCGAAGGCGAGCCGCATGGCCTCCTCTGCGGAGATGACCTTTGCTGGCTGCGTCGCGACCGGAGGCAGCTCGACGCGTCGAGGCGCCTCCGTCAGGTTAACCGGTTTCTG
>CAIWGR010000036.1 GCA_903912275.1 uncultured delta proteobacterium | reverse complement strand
CTCTTGTTTGGTGGACTCGAGACAGACATCTGCGAGGTCTGCGAGGCCGCGGGAGGCCTCTCGTGTGGAGAGGCGGCCGGAGAGGCGGCCGAGTCCGAGGCGGAGCTCTTCGATGAGGCGGAAGCGGCGGATGGCCTGCAGGTGGGGTTCGCGCTGCGAGCCGGAGGTGCGGTCGTCGACGGAGCTGAGGAGCCTTGAGAGCTCTTCGCGGAGTTCGTCGAGGTCGAGCGCGGGCTTGGCGCTGGCGCCGAGCAGGATGTCGATAAACCCCGGGTTACGGACCAGCGAGCGACCAAGGTTTTCGCTGGCGCCGAAGAGCGATGCGAGGACGGTGGCAGCACGCGGCCGCTGCCGCACAATCTCGAGGATCTGCGAGCGGGCATACTTGACCTGCATCGCCTCGAAGGCCCGCTCCATGGCCCTGTCTGGCAGCGCGGTACGAGAGCAGGCGCCAACGAACCGGGTGGCCGACTCGCGGATGGCGGCGGGTGCGTGTGGCCCGAGCACGGGGTCGGGCGGGGAGGCGAGCGCGGTGAGGTCGGCGAGGACGCGGCGGGGGCGGACGAAGCCTGCCTGCTCGAGGAGCGCGAGACGGGCCTCCTCGCTCTGTGCGCCATCGAGGACTGCGTCGATCCAGGCGTCCGGCGAAGGCTCGGAGGCCCCGCGTGCAAAGAGGCTGGCGAAGCGGCGCGAGACCGCCTCGCGGTGGGCCTCGAGCTGCTCCTCGAGCGCCTCCGGCGTCGCGAAGCCGAGGCGCCAGGCAAGCCTGCGACGCTCTTCGAGCGAGACGGGCATCTCGTGCGTCTGGCGCTCCTCGTCCATCTGCACGCGGTGCTCGAGCAGGCGGAGGAAGCGGTAGGCCTCGGTGAGTTCGAGGCAGTCGCGCTCGGGCAGATGGCCACGCAGCGTGATGCGCTGCAGCGCAGGCACAGTGCTGGCAATGGCAACATCGGGTTCGCGGCCGCCGAAGACGAGCTGGAAGGCCTGCGCGAAGAACTCAATCTCGCGGATGCCGCCGCTGCCGAGCTTGAGGTCGAAGCCACGCTTGGCGCCGCGTGCGGAGCGGCCGAGGAGGCTGGCATCGATGGCCCGCTTGGTGGCGGCGATCTCTTCAATGACGCTCTCGTCGATGACCTTGGGGAAGACGAAGGGGCGGAGGCGCTCCAACAGGCGCTCGCCCACCGCGAGATCTCCGCCGACCGCCCGTGCCTTGATGAGTGCGCCCCGCTCCCAGGTGCGGCCGTGGCTCTCGTAGTAGGCGACGAGCTCGTCGGTGGTGTGGATGATGGCGCCCTGCGTTCCGAAGGGACGGAGGCGGAGGTCAACACGGAAGACGGGGCCGCCGTGCGTCACATCGTCGATCAGCGAGGTGACGAGTCGGGCGACGGCGCCGGCCTGTCCGAGGTCGGTGGTTCCGGCGGGGGGCTCGCAGGCGAAGATGAGGTCGACGTCGGAGGAGAGGTTGAGTTCGCGCCCTCCGAGCTTGCCCATGCCGAGCACAACGACATGGTGGGCTTCGGCGCGCAGCAGCCGCTCTGCGAATCGCACCGCGGTGGCAATGGCCTCGGCGGCGATGCGGGCAATCTCGGAAGCAGTGGCGAGGATGTCGGAGGATTGGGTGACCTCTGCGAGGACAACGCCGAGCATCTCGAGCCGTTTGCGGGTGCGAAGCAGGAGGGCCGCCCTGTCGATGGCCTCCGCATGTTTGGTTGCGGGGAGGCCCTCGGCCTCCTCACACAGCCGCTCGAGTTCGACCGTGATTTCGGCGATGCGGCCTTCGCGGTCGATGAGCGAGTGGGGCTCCTTCGCGAGGAGGCGGCCGTAGAGGGTGCTCGAGGAGGCGATGATGCAGAAGGCTGCGAGACGGTCGTCGTCGAGGAGCACCTGCTCGAGCAGCGCGGCAGGGTCGGCGTCGAGCAGCCGAAGCGCGGCGAGCTCCGGGACGGGGGCGACCGCGAGGCCTGCAGCGATCCGTTCGGCCTGGTCGGGGAAGCGACGGCCGAGGTCCTGCCCGAGGGCCTGAAGCCGGCTCACCGACTCGATGCCGTCGCCGGTCACGACCTTGGAGCTCCCACGCAGCAGCGCCGCGAATTCCGCGGTGCGCGCAGCGATGGTCGTCCGGTAGTCGCCGAATCGGTAGGGAACCAGAGGCACGCAGGCAGCTCCAAGGGGGGAGGCTCCTCGATAGTCTCAAGCGGGCGCCGATGCCACACGCAAAGTCGGCGGTTGGACAGCGGTTGGCAGCGTCGGTCGAGCGGCCTATGGAGGCGGCATGACGCTGCACCTCGCCCCCGGAACGATCCTCACCGCCCTTCCCGGCTCCACCGCCGTGTCGCCTTGGCTTACGCTTGGGCAGCATGTCTCGCGCGGCCGCTCCTTCGACCTGTATGAGGTTTCTGGTGAGGGGCTGCAGGGTGGCTGGCTGGCGAAGATTCCCTGGTTGCCGGAAGAGCTTCCCGCGGAGTTCCGGGAGCGCCGGTTTGGGCTGCTGCCGGCCCAAGCGGACCTTGGCGCGCTGGGGCTGCAGCAATTGGCTACGGGCGGCGGCCTCTTCCGTGTGTCGGGGGCCGCGGCACCGGCGATTGTCGAGGCGCGGGTGGAGGGCGAGACGCTGGCGGAGCGGGTGCGACGCTCCGGGCCACTCACGCTCGGCGAGGCACTGGCGCTGGGGCGGGGGCTGTGTGCGCTGCTGAGCGCTCTGCACGAACGCGACTGGGTGGCGCGCTGCCTGTCGCCCGAGCACATCGTGCTCCGAGACAACGACCACTGCAGCCCCATCTTTGTAGGGCTCGGCAACGGCGCGAAGCGGCAGAGTCGCGTGGAGATTGCCAAGCGGTCGGTGGACCCGCGCTACACCTCGCCGGAAGCGATCGGTGAGGTGAGCGGCATCTACCTCGTACCGCGTACGGACATCTACTCACTGGGTTGCCTGCTGGCCTTCGCGGTCTCGGGCGAGCATCCGACGGGCCGGCCCGAGGCACCGTGGAGTGACGCAGCATTTGCCCGCTTTGCCCCGCTGCCCGATGGCTTCCGGCTGCTCGTTGCCCATCTCACGCAGACGCTCCACAAGCACCGGAGCGCCTCGGTCGACAAGGTGTTGACCTGGATGAGCGAAGAGAGCCTGCCGACGATGGCGACGCAGGGATTCGGGGCACTGTCGCTGCTCCGGCCGCTCGATGCGGAGAAGGAGCCCGAGCCGGTGCCGGCGGCGGCGCATCTGTCGGTGCTGTCGCCGGGGCCGCTGGTGGTGCGGCCGCGTGAGGCGGAGGTGGCTCCGGCCAGCGTTGCGCCGGTCTCCCGCGCCGTCGAGACGCCCGAGGCCCCGGCAGAACGGCGGTGGTGGAGCCTGCTCGGCTGGCTGCTGCTCGCGCTGGCGCTGGCGTCGCTCGTGGCGCGAGCGCTGCGGGGCTAGCGAGGGCGGTTTCCGAGCGTGACGGCGACCGCCATGGGCGCGCCGTCACGAACGATGCCGAGGTTGACCGTGGTGCCAGGCTTGGAGGTACCGGTCTCGATGCGGAGGTCGGCGGAGCACTCGATGGGGCGCCCCTCAAAGCTGGTGACGACATCGAGTCGCTGAACGCTGCTCGCGTCTGCGGGGCCGCCAAGGACGACGTTGGCAACGACTGCGCCCTTGGGCTCAGGGAGACGGAGCCGCATGGCGAGTTCGGGGTCGAGGTCGGCAAGCTGAACGCCGAGCCATGCGTGCTCTGCGTGGCCCGAGGACTGGAGTTGCGTGGCAATCTTCTTGGCGAGGTTGATGGGGATGGAGAAGCCGATGCCCTGGCCCTTGGCGTTGATGGCGGTGTTGATACCTACGACCTGGCCGGCCATGTTGATGAGCGGCCCACCGGAGTTTCCGGGGTTGATGCTGGTGTCGGTCTGCAGGAAGTCGGCGAAGATGTTCCCGCCGCCCGTGACGACATCGCGGCGCTGCTTGGCGCTGATGATACCCGCCGTGACGCTGGCGCTCAGGCCGAAGGGGTTGCCGATGGCGACGACCCAGTCGCCGACACGGGTTGTGTCGGAGTCGCCAAGCGGGATGGGGCGGATGCCGTCGAAGGCGGAGATGCGGACCAGCGCGAGGTCGGTGGAGGGGTCTCCGCCGACGATGGTGGCTTGGAACTCGCGGTTGTCGTGCAGTTTGACGCGGACGTCGCTGGCGCCCTCGACGACGTGAAAGTTGGTGAGGATATAGCCCTGGTCATCGACGATGAATCCCGTCCCGAGGCTTGAGCCGACCTCGCCGCGCATGGCAGCGACAGGGTCGGTGGCGACCTGGGTGGTGTAGAGATAGACGACGCCCTGCTCGACCTGCTGGACGAGGTCGGCAAAAGAGCCGGGGGCTCCGGGAATGGGAACGACGGGTGCGCCGGCCTGGGCTCCGAAGGGGCTTGGGGTCTGTCCGAGCTTGACGGGCGGGAGGTCGGGCGGCGCCGGCGCGGCTGCCACGGGGGGCTTGGGCGTGGCAGATGGCTGCTGCTGCCGGCGCGGGACCTGGGCCGAGCTCGCCGGTGAGGGCGGCCGGTAACCGCGACCAGCCTGCGGTGCGGCCGAGGGAGGAGCGGGGTCGGGCAGGCAGGCCGAGACAGTGAGGAGCGCGATGATTGCGAGGAGGATTTGACGCATGGGCCTCAGGTCCGGGTAGCGAGCTTCTTGGCCTCTACGAAGGCGACGCGGAGCTCGTAGATGACAGTCGACAGGAGTTTGGTCTCGTCGGGGGTCAGGTTGCCCTGCGTCTTTGTCTCGAGAAGCGCGAGCATCTCAATCTGATACTTCGCTGCGGCGAAGTCGGCAGGCAGGTCGCCGAGCTCTTCGTTGGAGACGAGGCCAAGCGCGACGAGTGCGCCCTCCCGCAGCGAGAGGATGAGGGTGACGAAATCGAGGGTCGGCGTCGGGCGCTGCGAGGCGGAGAGGTTCTCCGACTCCTCTGGTTCAGCGGCGAAGGCGGACGACGGGGCGTCGCCCTCCTGCTGGGCAGCCGTGCGGCGGTCGGTCACCTTCACGGATGGGTTCGATTCTTCGTTGCTCATGACGCACTGCCCCAAAGGAGAGAGAAGAAGAGGTCGGCGGATTGGCGACAACCGCTTTGACGGGACCCGCCGAGGCAGGTAGCCTTTGAGAGATTAGACCCCCGAGGCTGCACCCGCAACCAAACAGTCGGTGCGTCCGTGTGACCCCATTGAGAGAGGCAGCGCGAAGATGCGAAACCACCTGTTTGCGTTGATGCTTGGAATGGCCGGATTGGCGATGGTTGATTGCACGAGCGCGGCATCGTCATCGACGGTTGAGGGGACGG
Organism: uncultured delta proteobacterium; assembly: GCA_903912275.1. Taxonomy (GTDB): domain Bacteria; phylum Myxococcota_A; class Bradymonadia; order REDH01; family REDH01; genus CAIWGR01. Next base: position 1,860 of record CAIWGR010000036.1, on the reverse strand, counting down.
AAGACACGGCCACGGATGTCGTCGCCGACACCACAGACAGCGGCACGGCAGACACCAGTAGCGACGGAAGCGGCGAACCCGACACAGGTATTCCCGCCACCGATTTCGGCCAGGCCTGCGCCATCAACTCGGACTGTGAGAGCGACATCTGCATCGAGGGGCCGACGGACGACCTTGTTTGCACGATTCGCTGCCGCACTGCGGCCGACTGCCCCGACCCGGAGTACGACTGCCGTACGGTGGACTCGGGCCAGGACCTGGTGCAAATCTGCTTTCCGCGGCCGAACGACCTCTGCCAGTCCTGCTCCGCGAACAGCGAGTGCGGCGGCCTTACCGACGACTGCATTCCGTTGACCGACGGCAATTTCTGCGGGCGCGACTGCTCCGCCGGCCAGCCCTGCCCCGACGGCTACAGCTGCACGCCGTTCGAGCGTGCGGGCGGCGAGCCGACGCGGCAGTGTGCGCCCACGACCTTCTACTGTTCGGGCTGCGTTGACCTCGACTTCGATACCTACGGCGACGGCCCGCTCTGCGCGGGTACCGACTGCAACGACCGTGACGCAACCACCTACGCGGGCGCCGTGGAACTCTGCGACTACCTCGACAACGACTGCGATGGGTTTGAGGATGAGGACTTCAATGTGCTCACCGACCCGCTCAACTGCGGCGGCTGCGGCCTGGCCTGCGCGCTCGATAATGCTTCGCCCTTCTGCGACGGCGGCAGCTGCTACATCGCGGCCTGCGAGGTTGGCTTCTACGACCTGGACGGCGACCCGCTGAATGGCTGCGAGTATGGCTGCCCCTTCGAAGACCTCAGCATCGAAGACCGCCCCGACCCCGACTTCCGCGACACGAACTGTGACGGCATCGACGGCGACCCGAACCGGGCCATCTTCGTCTCGCAGTCGGGCAACGACAGCAACGTGGGCACGCCCGATCAGCCGATGCGGACGATCACGCGGGCGATGGAGCTTGCGCGTGAGCTGGCGACCGTCGATTCGGTCTATGTTGCGGAGGGTGAGTACACGGGCGCCTCGACCGGCTTTGGGCTGGCGCCGCTGACGCTGGTGGACGGCGTGAGCGTCTTCGGCGGCTATGATGCGACGACCTGGGCGCGCAGCTCGGAGAACCTGACGCGGGTGACCGGGACGTCGCCCGCGGTGGTCGCCGAGAACCTCGCGGAGCCGACGGAGTTCGCTCAGATCACGGTCGAAGGGTTGGCCGGCAGCACCGGGCGCGACGGCAGGGGCCAGGACTCCATTGGCATGTTGGTGCGGAACACCACCACGCTGCGCGTGGTCGGATGCAACCTGCGCGGCGGGCTCGGCGGCGTAGGCCAGAACGGGTCGTCGGGCACCGCGGGCATCAACGGCGACAACGGCGGCGTCGGTGGCAACGGACAGGTGAACAGCGACACACTCTGCGCAGGCAACCCTGCGCCTCCGACGGGTTTGCCCGGCGGAAGCAGCTGCGCGGCTGGCGGCGGCGGCGGCGGGGCGGGCAACAGCGAGGGCCGTGGCAACAACGGCGGAAACGGCTCGGGCACGCTCGGCGGCGGCGGCGGCGGCGGCGGCAATGGCGGCAGCAACAACTTCTTCAACTTTCCCGACGGCGATGGCCAACCTGGCGCAGGCGGAACTTCCGGCGGGGCCGGAACGTCGGGCGTCACGGGCGCGGGCGGACTCGCCGAGGGTGGCTTTGTGGCCGATATCTGGACAGCCGGCGACGGTGGTGTTGCGACGCGCGGCACGGACGGTGGCGGCGGCGGCGGTGGCGGCGGTGGAGGCGGAGCGACCGGAAACTTCGGCGGCGTGACGGGCAGTTGCGACGGCTGGGGCGGCGCGGGCGGCGGCGGCGGCG
>CAIWGR010000035.1 GCA_903912275.1 uncultured delta proteobacterium | reverse complement strand
CGGAAACGAGTTGAGAGGCTTCTGGGTGTCGAGCCCGATGTTGGTCTGGCTGGAGTCCTGCGCCGAGGCCGCGGTGTCGGTCGCCGCAGACTGGCCCGAGGCCCCAATCTGGAGCGACCAGCCGGCGTCCGAGATGCCGCCGAACTTCACACGGCTTCCGCCGAACGGGTCGCTCACGGCCGAACTCTCGTAGCAGCTCACAGGCCGCGTGATGTCGAGCGAGTAGACAATCGAGTTGAGCGGGATGACCGCGGGATCCACCGTGCCAGACTCCCAGAAGGCGACCTTGTCGACGCTCGTCGGGTCGAGCGGCGCCTCCTTCAGTCGGGGGACGAAGGTCACATCGCGGTCAATCGTGTCGACCACGTGCCGCTCCGCCGCATCCGTGCCCTCGTAGTCGATGCCGTAGACGCGCGCCTTGCCCATCGAGCAGCTCGCACTCCCTGTCTCCGGCAGGAAGGTGGCAAAGTAGGCCGTCTCGTCAAAGATGCGGGGCCGCGCCGAGACCTTCTCGTTCGCAGCCAGCTCGAGCATCCAGTTCATGTCGCCCTCGATGCCCGTCACAAGGCCGCTCACGTTGCTCACGATCGGCTTCTCGACCACCGAGACAACGTAGTTCTTCTCGGCGTCGACCGACCGCAGGTCATCCACGTTGCCGTAGCCAAACACCACGACGGCACGGCCATCCGAACGCCGGAGCGCAATCGTCGGTCGATAGAAAATCGCACCGAAGTCGAGGGTGCCCGGGTCGGGCTCGCCGGACCCAGAACTGTAGAGTTCGAGCGTCGTGATCGGGTCGAAGAACTTCGTCACCTTCCACTGCGTCAGGTCGGCGCTCGACATGTCGATGCGCCACATGTTGCCCGCAGCGTCGCCCACAAAGGCGCGCGAAACCGATGAGTCGGCAAAGACGTCAAAGGCCGCCATGGAGCCGGAGAACGGCGCAGGGAAAGGCTGTTCGTCTCCGGTTGAGTCGTTCCACCGGTCGAAGCGACGGAGCACCTTCCCTGTCTCGAGCTCCACCACATAGAGCACCCGCCCGATGCGCGTGCCCGCGTACCCCGCGACGCCGCTCGACGGCAGACCGCCCGGCAGAATCGCCACGCCCTTCTCGCACGAGCCACCGCGCGCCGTACAATTGCCGATAAAGACCGTGCCGAGCGCGGGCTCGCCGAAGGTGTAGCCAAGTTGCGGGTCGAGCTCGGAATCCAGCTCCCAGAGGAACTTCGGTGCGAGCGGGTCGCTCACATCCATGGCTGTGTAGCCGCGACCGCCACCCCGGTACCCTGTCACGAGCACCGTCTTCCAGCGCTCCTCAAAACTGCTCTCCGTCGGACCGCGGTAGACCCGCACATCCTGTGCCACCGGCGAGCCATCCATCGTGAGCGCGTGTCCGGAGAGCGTCGACTTCAACTTCGGCAGAAGCGACGCTGGCGTCATCGCCCACGCCTCTTCGCCCGTCTCGGTGTTGAAGGCGTGCAGAAGCCCGTCGTTGGTGTTGGCGTAGAGCATCGTCGGGCGGCTCGCGACCGTCTCAGCGAAGGTCCGGTAAGCGACGCTGAAGTCGAGCTCCGGGTCGGGCGCCCCGACCACCTCGGGCGTCGAATGGAAGATATCGCCCAGACGGCTCTGCCGGTCGTTGGCTGCAGGAATCCCCACATTGCTCAGCGGCACGCTCGCAGGCAGGAGCATCTCCAATGGTGCCTGATAGTCCGCGTTCTGCCAGAGTTCGCTGATGGTCTGCCCGAAGGTCCAGTCGGTCACCAGGTCCGCCTCATTGGCGTTGGCAACATTGAACAGCGCGTAGTTCGCCGAGGCCTGCGTCACCACATGACGCAGCTCCGTCAGGCAGGAATCAGGCATGGTGTTCTCCTCGGCAAGCGAGATACCAACTCCCTTCGTTCCGTCCGTCAGATCGGTGCAGGCCGCCGACGGTGTCACGTCTGCGCCGGGCAGCCCTGTCGCCGCGCAGGCTGCCACAATCTCTGCACTGCTGACACCGTAGGTCCCGTTCGTCAGGGTGCTCCCGATGATGCCGGTCGTATGCTTGAAGAGGCTCTCTCGGTTGGGCAACCCGCACCCGTGCACCTGAGGCTGCGGCGTGTAGAGTTTGCGGTCCGTCCGGAGCTCCGATGCATCCAGGCCGTCGAGCCAGGTCGAGAAAAGCATGCTCGCGCCCAGGTCCTCCGCGAGCGATGTACCCGCACAGGCGAACTGCCGACGCGTGACCTCGCCGGTCCAGTAGGGCGAGTCGGCGTGCACCGAAGAGGTCGCCAGCATGTTGTAGGTCCCGATGGTACCGGCGGTCCGATACTCCGCCGTCCGTGTCGTGGTCAGCGGCGCAACCCGCGACGCTTCGCCCGCGAGCACCGAACTCAAGACCGCGCTCAACTGAAAGCGGAGCTCATCCTGCGTGTTGGCAATGAAGGCCTTCCGACCCGGCTTGTTCGCCTCCGCGATCGCATCGAAGATGAGCCCTGTGCCCGACACATTGAAGGCCACCACGTAGAGGTCGATGCCCATGTCAGCGAGGTCGGCAGCATAGGCGGTTGCCTGATCATACCAGTAGCCCTCGCACCCCGTGGCTCCCTCTCCCGAACCCGACGACGCGGCGCCGGCGTAACAGGACGCGAACGAGTCTTCGCCGTCTGTGATGAGAATCACATTTCGGTCTCGGCAGGCTGCCAACGGATCGGGCTGGCCGAGCGAATAGTCGCACGAACCGGCGCCGCAGATGCCCGTGCCGGCCGCAGGGCCCGTGTAGAAGCGTACCGTGTCTTCGAGCGCGGCGGCGATGGGCGTCGACCAGTAGGGAATCGACTCCAGAATCGCGCCCTGAACCGTCAGGTTGTTTGCCTGCCGAAATGCCAGCGTATCGGTTGTTGGGTTCAGTGGCGGGATGGTCGGCCCCAGGATGCTGTCGCCGGCGCCGGTAGAGAGCCGACGCACGCCGAGGTTCACGCAGGTGCCGCTCGCGCAGGGAATCACCGCGCCTCCAGAGGTGGTATTGGCATTGCCGTATGACCACATGCCCGAGCTGTCGGTCGCAGATTCAGGGAAAGAGTCGTAGGTCATGAACCCGAAGTTCACCGTGTCACGGAGGTCGTCGAGGAGACCGTTGGAGGCCTGCGAAGCGGGAAGCTGCGCGGGATCACAGTCCGACGTCGTCGGGTTGCCATCGTAGGAGCAGAGGAGGCTGTGCTGAAACCCCTGCGGACGGGCGCCGTTGATGGTGTCGATACGCCCCGAGGTCGTCCGGCCGTCGGCCGCGCAGAAGCGGTTGGCCACCGTGCCCGTCAGCGCCTCCTTGGCGATCATCATCCGGGTCCGCTCGTTGTCGGCCAGATAGGTCGGCGGAGCGCCGAGCGGCAGCGAGCTCGGGTTCACGCAGACCGAGGGCACCGTGTCGGGCACCGAGGTGAAGTCCATGCTCCCGCTCGAGTCCAGGATGATCAGCACGGAAGGCGTGGAGACCGGTTGCGACTCCGCGCCTGTGTCAGCTCCCGCCGCCAGGGCCGGCAGCAACAGCGTGCCAAGCAGCCCCGCGCCGAGGCGCAAAAACCTGTTGCAGTGCCGCATCGCTACTTCTCCGTCTGCGAGCAGGGAAAGGGCCCCGCGAACACTTCGGCATCCATCCGGCTCCGCATCGAGCCTGCCGCGTTCGAGCGACCGAGAGAGCTGTCGTTGGCCGTGTCGAGCCGCTGCTGGCCGTTGGCGATCAGCTCCTCGCCGAGCTCAGGCGCAACCGCGCCGATCACGCTCACCTCGAGTCGCTTGAGGCAGTACTTGCCTACCTCCGAACCGGCAGCATGGCGCGCATCCACCGGGTTGCGGTAGGTCACATAGTAGGAGGGCTGCATGCCGGACTGCGCGCCCGCCGAGTTTGCATCGTAGACCCCGTAGGTCGAGGCGGCATCTTGGCCCGTGACGAAGGTGGTCTTGCACTGAAGATCCACATTCTTTTCGAGCGCAGCGGTGCGTGTCGGCGAGTTGGCGGCGAGCTGCACGATCGCGTCGGCCAGCGACTGGCACTGCAGCGCATTCACCGCAGCGGCCATCGCGCCCTCGGTGATCTGCGAAGACTGCGCTGTCGAACGCCGCAACCGTGAGGCCTGCGCAGCCGAAATCGCCGAGGTGAAGGCCACCGCGCCAAGCCCGATCAACGCCATGAGAACGAGCAGCGAAATGATCAGCGCGCTCCCGCGCTCACTCACTCTCTTGGGCTGACGTTGCTTCATCTTGGCTCCCTTAGCGCACATCGGCGAAGGCGAAGTTCGTGAGCGTCACCTCGCCGCGGACCGTCGAGACATAGGAACGCTCCTCCGAGCCAGGAACATTCGGATAGAGCGGGAAGGTCTGCTTGAGCGCTTCGCCCGAACCGTCGGCCGCCAGTCCCTTCGTCGGACCATCGTACCGAGCCGAGATCTGAAGATAGGCATACCGGGCCCGCTCCACCTGAACATCCGAAGTCCCACCCATCTTGGCGTTGGGAATCGTCCCCTCGTCGTCGGACCAGACCTCGCCGCTCCGGTCTCCGTCGTTCTGCATATCGGGCACCAGCCCCGCCCCGCCTGCGACACCATCAAACCAGACCTGGAAGTCGATGATGTTCCGCGCGATGATGACACGCCGCGGAGGGTTCAGCGACTCCCCCGACGCATCGAGCTCCTCCCGCACCAGCAGGAAGTCGGTCGGAGCAATGGGATCCTGAACCACGTCGTAGGCCACGCGCTGCAGCGACACGACGACATCGCTCTTGTCGAGGAAGTCGAAGCGGCAGAGCGAGTCGCTCCCGAAGTCGCCGACCTCGCCGAGGAAGGTATCGCCCGCATCCAATCCGACCACGCCCGTCGGGTTGCCCCAAGTTACAACGCCTGCGCGCAGAAACTGCATGCCGCCCTGCTTGTTGACGATGCCGAGAATCGCGCCGTCAAAAACATACTCCGCCATCGCGTTGGTCATCGACGGGTTGAACAGCGTGATCGACGCGGCGCCGGGAGCGGCCGTATCGGGATGAAACCGCTGCCCGTCCGGAATGCGCCCGCCAGTTCGAGGCGATCAGGCTTCTTGCCCGACACGTAGCTCGACGGCGGAAATGCGTCGGCATCCGAGCCGGTCAGCGCGAGCGTCGCCCCACCGTCGAGCAGCTTCACTGCCACGAACTTCTCCAGCCCCATCCAGCTCGGGTTGGCGCAGGGCTTGCGCAGTCCCTTGTAGAGACGCGGGTCGTCCAGGCCTGCATTCGGAACCATCTCGTAACCGGCGGTCCGCAGATCGTTTCGCACCACATCCAGCGCCATGTGCAGCCGATCAAGCGCGAGCCCCGATTGCGACGTCGTGTCGAACACCTTCGTCGCATTCGTGATCAGCGTACCCAGCGCGATGATCACGATGGAGCTCAGCAGCACCGCGATCAGCAGCTCCACCAGCGTGAAACCGCGGCTGCGTCGAAGCGATCGGCCGCTCACAGCGCACCTCCCGACAGTGCCGGGTTGGGTGCCAGCACCGTCGAGGCCACCACCTCCGAGAGGCTGTCGCTCGCAAAATTGACCGGGTCCATCACCCGATCGCACCCCTGCGAGATCAGATAGTCGCCGGCCTCGTTGCGTGCCCATACCACCCGCACCTCCGCCCGGCCGAGCGACTCATCGCCCAGCCGCGTCACCCGGTAGTAGAGACAGAAATTGCTGTTCAGCTGCGAGTAGGTCGCCGCCCCCGACGCCAGCCGTGTGCTCTGCGGCAGCTTCGGCAGCCCAAGCTGGTTGTAGGTCACATTGTCCACTGCGGGCTCGGCCGCCGGCCGCACCCAACTGCCGGGCGACGCCATGGCCCGCCCCAGCGAAGACGAACTGTCCCACCCAATCGAGCGCACCCAGAGCACCGAGTCCCGGCGCAACCGCTCGAGCTGTGTCTCCGCAAGCACCGAGGCATTCCGCATGTTGTTCGTCGCACGCGCCGACACAATCGCGATGGTCTGGATACCGATGATGCCGATGATGCCAATCGTCAGCACCAGCACCGCGATGAGCACCTCCAGAATCGTAAAGCCTCGCTCTTTCGAGCCTGGCCGGCGACGCGCGGTCAGCTTCGTTTCCATCAGAAGAGACTCCGAATCAGGAATCCGGGCGGCATCTGGTCAATCGAACCCATCGGACCCACCTCGAGGTCCCGCGTCAACGCCCCCGTGTGGCAGGCGTCGTTGCTCCCGCCTTCGCAGATGGCCTCCACAAATTCGAGCAGCACGCGGCCGCCAAACACCATCCCGTTCTGCGCAGAGACGTTACCTATCGACGCGTAGGCCGCTCCTGTTACCGCATCCACCATCCGGCCTGCAGGCGTCAGACAGATTGTCGTCACCCCCGACGAGCTCGACGGCTCTACCCGCACCAGCGCCGCACCCCGGAAGTTGCCGCTCGGCGTGTGGTCAATCTCAAAGCCCGGATTCTTTGTGAGCGTCGACAGCGTCCCAACGACGCCCCCGTGACAGGTGTTGTCCGGCGACACATAGACCGTGATGCGTCCCGCGCTCGGGCCGCGCCCACCCTCCGCGGTGTCCTCCCACGACAAGTTCGACTCCTGAATCTGAATCAGCATCGCCCGACCGGTCGAACGGGCCGCCGCGACGACCTCCTCCACCAGATTGCGTGTCCGGGCAGTCGCACGCTTGAGGTTGTTCGCGTTGTTCGGCCGGTTCACAAAGTAGGCGCCGATCGTGAGGATAACACCCGCGATCGCCACAACGATCATCAGCTCCACCAGTGTGAAGCCCCGACTCATTCTGCCGCTGTGAACTTTCGACATGCATCACCTGCGCTGGCGCGACCGCGCCCTGCCCCTTCCTGTCTACAAGATTCGTGCCACGCGCGCACACAATCCGTGCAGCCTTCAACAACCAACGCCCCCGCCCGCATCGACGTTCCCCGCAACGCGAACCAACCCTCTGCCACGCGCCAAAGCCCGCACCTTTTTGCATACCGACCTGCCAACTTTGCGCCCTCGGTTGCGAGCCACGCCGCCCCCGACTACCCTGCGCAACACCCAACCCGCCTGAGCGTGGTCCCATGCAGCACCGACCCTCCGCATTCACTGCCACCTCGCTCGAACAGTGGCGCACCCAGGTCGAGAAAGACCTCAAGGGTGTCGCCCTCGACACCATCACCATCCGGAGCCGCGACGGCTTCCAGCTCCCGCCCCTCCTTCAGCCTGCGCCGCCTACACCGCTGGGCACCGCAGCACACGGCGCCATTGCCGAGGCCTTCGCAGCGCACGGCGCCTGGGCCACCGCGGCCCTCGTCGCAACCGACGATGCCGCTCAGCTCGCATCCCTCGTCGCAACCGCCGCCTCCCGTGAGGCCTCCCTCGTCTGGATCGACACCAGCCTGCGCGACATCGACCTCGCCCACGCGCTCGCAGACCTGCAGCCCCTCCCTCGCATCGCCATCCTCCGCGCGCAGAGCGCCAACACCGCCGAGCTCGCGCCGATTGCGCATCGGGTAAGGCCGACGGCCAACCCCTTCCCCGCGCAGCTCCGCGGCCATGCCGGCGCAGACCAGACGGCAGCTGCGGTCGAAGCAGCACTCCGGTCGCCCGGCGCCCTACTCGCGGACGCCTCCTTCGCCGCCGAAGCAGGCTTCTCCGAAGCCACAGAACTCGCCCTCGCGCTCACCGCAGCGGCCCGCTGGCTCCAGGCTGCCGACGCCCGCGGCATGGCACTCGAGCCCGTCGCGCAGCGACTCGAACTCCTCCTCGGAACCGGCCGCGACCTCTTCTTCACCCTCGCCAAGTTCCGCGCCGCCCGGCTGCTCATCGCCTCGCTCCTCGACCGCGCTGGCCTCACCGCCGTGCCCCGCATCCACGCGCTCGAGACGCTGGTCTCCAAGACCACGCTCGCCCCCTGGACCAACCTGATCCGCCTCTCGGTCGAGACCACCGCCGCAATCCTTGGAGGCGCCCAGTCCATCGCCCTCCGCGGCCACGACGCCGCCTCCGGCCAGGCCTCCCCCGAAGCGCTCCGCCTCGCCATCGGCGCCGCCTGCATCCTTCGCGAAGAGTCGCACCTCGGCGTTGTCGCAGACCCCGCGCAGGGCTCCGCCGCGCTCGAACAGCTCACCGAACAGCTCGCCACCGCAGCCTGGGCCCTCTTCCAAGAGGAGCAGCGCGGCGCCAAAGACGGCTCCGGCCTCGTCGCCAAGGGCGACGCGGAGAGCGCACCCAAGTTCGCCGCCGCCGTTACCCGCCGACGCGAATCCATCATCGGCGTCACCGAGTTCCCCGACCTCGGAGAACGGGCCGTCGCCCCGGCAGCCGCTATCACCGGCCCCGCCGCACCTCGCCGCTGGTCGCAGCCCGTCGAAGCCGCCCGCGCTGCCGTCGAAGCCACCACGCCCGGCGCACGCCCCATCGTCGCGCTCCACATCGGCGACCCCTCCGACAAACTCCGCCCGCGCATCGCCTTCGCCAAGGGCCTCTTCGCCACGCTCGGCTTCAAGACTGTCGAGGTCACGCTCGGCAGCGACGCAGCCGCCGCAGCCGTGGCCTGCCTCTGCACTTCGGATGCGCTCCTCGCCGAGCAGACCCAGGCCTTTGTCGAAGCTGCCCGCAGCGCCGGTGCCCGCCACCTCTACGCCGCCGGCAACCCGGGCGACGCAGCGGCTGAGCTCAAGGCCGCCGGCATCACAGACTTCCTCAACCTCGCCACAGGCCTCGCACCGCTCCTGCAGCTCGCAGCGCAGCTCCCCTCGGAGACCCCATGAGCCGCCTCCCCGACTTCTCCTCCGGCGAACTCCTGCCCTCCACGCGCAGCGCCGAACTCACCGGAAGCCTCAGCACACCCGAAGGCATCAACATCGCGCCCGCCTACACGGCCGAGCTCCGCGACAGCCTCGAGGCCATCCACTCCATGCCCGGCTTCGCTCCCTTCCTCCGCGGCCCCTACACCAGCATGTATGCGGCCCAGCCTTGGACCGTGCGCCAGTATGCCGGCTTCTCCACCGCCGAGGCCTCCAACGCCTTCTACCGCCGCAACCTAGCCGCCGGTCAGAAGGGCCTCTCCATCGCCTTCGACCTCCCCACCCACCGGGGCTACGATTCCGACCACCCCGCCGTGGTGGGTGACGTAGGCATGGCCGGCGTCGCCATCGACTCCATCCTCGACATGCGCATCCTCTTCGACGGCATCCCGCTCGACGAGATGAGCGTCTCCATGACCATGAACGGCGCGGTCCTCCCTGTCCTCGCCCTCTACATCGTCGCGGCCGAAGAGCAGGGCGTCAGCCGCGACAAGCTCACCGGCACCATCCAGAACGACATCCTCAAAGAGTTCATGGTGCGGAACACCTACATCTATCCGCCCAGCCCCTCGATGCGGATCATCGCAGACATCTTCGCCTACACCTCGCGCGAGATGCCCCGCTTCAACAGCATCTCCATCTCCGGCTACCACATGCAGGAGGCCGGTGCGACGGCCGACATCGAGCTCGCCTACACCCTCGCCGACGGCGTGGAGTATGTGAAGACCGGCATGGCGGCAGGCCTCGACATCGACGCCTTTGCGCCCCGCCTCTCCTTCTTCTTTGCCATCGGCATGAACTACTTCATGGAGGTGGCCAAGCTCCGTGCGGCCCGCCTCCTCTGGGCCCGCCTGCTCCACGACCTCGGCGCCAAGTCGCCCAAGTCGATGGCCCTCCGCACCCACTGCCAGACCTCGGGTTGGAGCCTCACCGCGCAGGACCCCTTCAACAACGTCACCCGCACCGCCATCGAGGCACTCGCGGCGGCGCATGGCCAGACGCAGAGCCTGCATACCAACTCGCTGGACGAAGCGCTCGCTCTGCCCACCGACTTCTCGGCCGCCATCGCCCGCAACACCCAACTCTACCTCCAGAAGGAGTCGGGCACGACCCGCTTCATCGACCCCTGGGGCGGCTCCAACTTTGTCGAGAGCCTCACCGACGAGCTCGCCGCCAAGGCCTGGAAGCTCATCGAAGAGGTCCAGGAGCTGGGCGGCATGGCCAGCGCCATCGAGACCGGCCTGCCCAAGATGCGCATCGAAGAGGCTGCCGCCCGCACCCAGGCCCGCATCGACAACGGCGCCCAGACCATCGTCGGCATCAACCGCTTCAAGCTCGACCAAGAGGCCGACATGGAGCTCCTCCGCGTCGACAACAGCGCCGTCCGCACGGCGCAGCTCGAGCGGCTCGCAAAGCTCAAGGCGGAGCGCGACAGCAGCGCCGTCGAGGCCGCGCTTGCCGCCATCACCGAGGCAGCCAAAGAGGGCACGGGCAACCTGCTCGAACTGGCCGTCAATGCCGCCCGCGTCCGCGCCACCGTCGGCGAAATCTCGCTCGCGCTCGAGAAGGCCTACGGCCGCCACAAGGCCCAAATCCGCGCCATCTCGGGCGTCTATGCCGGCGAGTCGGCTGCCCGCGACCCCCGCGTTGCAGAGGCCCGCGCCGCAACCGACGCCTTCGCTGAGCGCGACGGTCGCCGCCCCCGCATCCTCATCGCCAAGATGGGGCAGGACGGCCACGACCGTGGCCAGAAGGTCATCGCCTCTGCCTTCGCCGACCTCGGCTTCGACGTCGACATCGGCCCCCTCTTCCAGACGCCCGAAGAGGTCGCCAAGCAGGCTGTCGAGAACGACGTCCACATCGTCGGCGCCAGCTCGCTCGCAGCGGGCCACCTGACCCTCGTCCCCTCGCTGATCCAGGCGCTCAAGGCACTTGGCCGCGAAGACATCCTCGTCGTCGCCGGTGGCGTCATCCCGCCCTGCGACCACGCGGCGCTCCACGAGGCCGGCGTCGCTGCCGTCTTCGTTCCCGGCACAGTCATCCCCGTCGCCGCGCTCAACCTCGTCGCCATCCTCACCAGCCGGCTATGACCGCGCCCGCCCGACGCCCCTCCGCCCCGGAGCTCGCTGACGGCATCCGCGCGGGCAACCGCACCCTTCTCGCACGCGCCATCACCATGGTGGAGAGCCGGCGGCCCGAGGACCAGGCGGTCGCGCTCGACCTCCTCGACCTCATCCTGCCCCACACGGGCCGCTCGGTCCGCGTCGGCATCACCGGCGCGCCGGGCGTCGGCAAGTCCTCCTTCATCGACCGCTTTGGCGCCCACCTCGTCGCCACCGGCCGCAAGCTCGCCGTCCTCGCAGTCGACCCCAGCTCCACCCTCACGGGCGGCTCCATCCTCGGCGACAAGACCCGCATGCAGGAGCTCTCGCTCCTCCCCGAAGCCTTCGTCCGCCCCTCCCCATCGGCCGGCAACCTTGGCGGCGCAGCCCGCAAGACGCGCGAGGCGATGCTGCTCTGCGAAGCGGCCGGCTTCGACACCATCCTCATCGAGACCGTCGGCGTCGGCCAGTCCGAAGCCGCCGTCGCAGACATGGTCGACCTCCTCGCCCTGCTGCTGCTCCCTGCCGGCGGCGACGACCTGCAAGGAATCAAGCGCGGCATCCTCGAGCGGGCCGACCTCCTCATCATCAACAAGGCCGACGGCCTCTTCGAGAGCACCGCCAAGCGCACCGCACGCGACTACGCCGCCGCACTCCATGTGCTCCCGCGCGACCGCCACGAGGCCCCGCCCGTCCTGCTCACCAGCGCCCTCACCGGCGCGGGCATCGAAGAGGTCTGGCAGACCCTCCTCCGCCTACACGCTGCCAACTGCGCCTCGGGCGACGCAGACAGCCGACGCCGCGCGCAGCGCGAACGCTGGCTTACCGACGCCATCGCAACCGGCATCGAAGAGGCCCTCGCCGCACAGCCCGAAGCAGCCGCAGCGCGCCAAGCTGCCATGCGCAGCGTCACCGCCGGCCTTCAGCACCCCGGCCGAGCAGCGCGCGCCGTCGTGGAGGCCTTCCTCCACAGCGGCGCGAAGCCCTCCGCAGACTAATCCTGCGCGTCGTAGGCCAGCTCAAGCAGCTTATCGCCGGGCTTCACCAGGTCGCCAGCCGCAACCGCGACCTTCACAACCTTGCCCGCAGCAAGACAGCGGAGCTCGTTCTCCATCTTCATCGCCTCGATGATGACGAGCGTCTGCCCCTCCTTCACCGCGTCGCCCTCGGCCACCTTCACCAGGATGATCTTACCGGCCATCGGGCTGTTTAGAACCGGCTTCGCCGAGCCACCTGCGGCACCCGTCGCAGCCTTCAGCGCGTAGGTACGGGCATCGAGCATCTCAAACTTCAAGGCGCCGTTCGGCAGCGTCACCACCGCGTCGCTTCCCTCCCAGACCACGCGCGCATCGAGGCTCCGCCCCTCATGCCGCATCGCCACGCCGCTCGCATGCGCATGGGCATCGAGCTCGAAGCGGCGGCCATCGACCGTCACCACAAACCGGTCCTCACCCGCAGGCTCCACCGCAATCTCTACCGCCTTGGCGCCACGCTTTGCGGGAACCCGTACATACCGATCGATGCCCATCGTCCTGCTCCGCTTAGGTGGAGAGGCGGCTGACCTGCCGCGCTCTGCCAAAGTCACGCCAACCGTCACGGTCCGTCTCGCCGCCCGATGCCGCCGGCGCTGCCGACTGCGCCCGACGAAGGTGAAGCGACAGCGCCGCCGCAGCCAGCGCCAGCGCCTCGTCCTCGCCCTCCAGCGGCTTCACCGCCTTGAACCGCTCCAGGATTGGATTCACCACGCCGGTGTCGTAGCTGCCACTCACAAAATCCGGCTCCACAAGGCAGGCCTTGAGGAACTCGATGTTGTTGGCGATGCCATCCACCTGGTACTCGTCGAGCGCCCGCAGCAGCCGCAACCGCGCCTTCTCACGCGTCTCGCCCGTGACGATGAACTTGGCCACCATGGGGTCGTAGTGCAGGCTCACCTCGGTGCCCGAATCGTAACCGCTGTCGTTGCGCACGCCCGGCCCCTGCGGAACAACCATGCGCCGGATGAGGCCCGGCGACGGCAGGAACTGATTCGCCGGATCCTCCGCATAGATGCGAACCTCGATGGCGTGACCGCGCTGCGAGAGCTGCTCCTGCGTAAAGCGGAGCGGACGGCCCGCAGCGATGTGAATCTGCTCCTCCACCAGGTCCACACCCACGACCGCCTCGGTCACAGGATGCTCCACCTGAAGGCGGGTGTTCATCTCGAGGAAATAGAAGTTCTTGTCCCGGTCGAGCAGGAACTCGAAGG